>NBLM01000011.1 GCA_002084585.1 Planctomycetales bacterium 4572_13
ATAAAATGGCTTCTCACAGTCCCGCTTTTTATGGTCAGTCCTGGCGAAAAATGGAGATCAAAGAGACCACTCGCGGGTCGTGTATCTGGGATGTCAAATCGGCCGTATTCACTTCAAGGCTTGCCGAATGGATGACAGCCAATAAAAATTGCAAACTGGGGTTGTGGAAATGCTTGACGAAAATGCGTTTTTTGCTACAATAAATCAGGTTAAAATGCGGAGTTTATGAACTTATGGGATGACTGTGCGATATTTTTATTATGGCTCTCTGTTTGCCAGCAATATATCTGTACTGAGAACATTGATCCATATGAAAATGGTTCTCGATCTGCTTACGGGGAAAATATTGGCTGGCTAAACTTCGACCCAAACACAATTAATGGAGTTCAAGTGAGTTCTGATAAGCTGACGGGATATATCTGGTCTGAGAACATCGGCTGGATAAGTATGTCGTGCGAGAATACTTCAAGTTGCGGAACAATCAGCTATGAAGTAGCCAATGACGGTAACGGGTCTCTTTCCGGCTATGCATGGAGTGAGAATGTTGGATGGATGAACTTTAATCCACCCCATGGCGGCATCAGCATTGACGGAAGACGGTAACTTCGGTGGCTGGGCCTGGGGGGAAAATATTGGCTGGGTTCACTTTCAATCCTCCAGTCCAGTAGAGTATAAAGTTCAGGCCTGTGTGGTAGCATTAGACGATTTACAGAACTTCGCACAGCATTGGCTGTTAAGCGGCGATGTTCTTGGGAACCTTAATAGTAGTACGGATTTGGTCGATATGGAAGACTATTCGATCTTCGCCTCTTGGTGGCAGGAATTTTGCCCTGATGGCTGGCAGTTGAAATAGCATCGCTGCCCATAGGCGCACCGCTCCCACGCATCGGGGGATTGGGTGCAGTTTTTCAATCAAAATGACGATAAGGTAAAGATGGAATGTATCTTAGAGAAAATTGATGTCCAATCTATTCTGCCGCTGGTGGTGGCGATGGTTTTGGGGGCGCTGATCGGAATTGAGCGGGAACTTCACAATAAACCGGCGGGGCTGCGAACGAACGCCCTGATTTGCATGGGGGCTGCGGCGTTTATGATGATTGCTCAACGGATCGACCTCGGTGGTGATGCAATATCCCGTATGACAGCCGGGATTGTTACCGGTGTGGGTTTTATCGGCGGCGGTGCGGTATTGCGAGATCGTGCGAATGTCTCCGGCGTAACAACGGCGGCGACGATCTGGGTCGTTACCAGCATCGGGATCGCCTGTGGAATGCACCTTTATGATATGGCCGTGTCGATCACCATCCTTTCACTGATCGTTCTGGCCGTGTTAGGTCCACTGGACAGAAAAATACGCAGACACAAGGACAAGGAACCGCAGTCGTAAAAAAACACCACCTCTTTCTGGAGAAATGATGGTCACGGCTCTTTGGATCATCCTGTCATATGTGTTTTTTATTGCCAGTTTTTTGCTGGGTGTTGTTCTCATCGCTCACATTCTTTTGCAAAAACGCCCGCCCTCCGGCACAATTTCATGGCTGCTGATCATTCTTTTTCTTCCGTATCTTGGCGTACCGCTGTATTTGATCTTCGGGGGTCGAAAAATGCAGCGGCATATCAACCGAAAGGGCCGAATCGATCTGGTCTCGGATCAACAGATACCGGGCGACGAGGCCGCTGTCATCGACCGCTTCCTGCGAACCTATAATATTCCCGGTGCTGAGTCCGGCCATCGGGGCCGACTTTGCCGAACCGGCGATGAGATATTTGAGTCCATGAAAGATGTTCTAAAAAGCGCCCGGCAAAGTATCTACCTGTCCACCTTTATCTATCAGTCCGATGCGGTGGGTCAAGCCATTCTGGAAATTCTCGTCGAAAAAGCCAAAGCCGGTGTGGATGTCCGCCTGTTGATGGACGGCGTGGGGTCGCTGCACACCCGTAGCCGCTTTTTCAAACCGCTGACAGAGGCGGGCGGGAAAATCGTGTTTTTTCTCCCCGTTCTGCATCGACCGTTTCGCGGCCGCACTAATTTGCGTAACCATCGCAAGATCACGATTGTCGATAATCGCCGGGTTATGGCGGGCGGAGCCAATATCGGTATTGAATCAATGTCCCTGCCGCAACAGCCCGCACAGTGGAAAGATCTGGCCTTTGTGATGGAAGGCCCGGCGGTGCGTCATTGGTTGAGCGTGTTTGCAACGGATTGGGAGTTCGCTGCAAAAGAAACTCTGTCTAAAGAGCAGTTGAAAATCCCGGACGACCCTGGGTTCATCAAACAGGACGACATTGGGTTAACCAAGGCGGGGATCGTACAGGTGGTTCCATCGGGGCCGGATGTTGACGGTGATATGCTGCATGATTCGCTGCTGACAATGATTTATTCGGCTCAAAAGCGATTTTGGACGGTCACGCCCTATTTTGTGCCGGATGATGCGCTGTGCCAGGCACTGACACTAGCCGCGCGGCGCGGGGTGGATGTGCGGGTGGTGATGCCGCTTCGTTCCAATCACATTCCGCCGGATATCGTTCGGGGGATTCCGCTGCGCCAGATACAGGCCGCTGGCGGAAAAATCATGTTCTATATGCCGAAGATGCTGCACGCCAAGGTCGTTCTGGTCGATGATGAGGTCGCTGTTGTGGGGTCGGCAAATATGGACATCCGCAGTTTGCTGCTGAATTATGAAACGGCGATGTTCGTTTACAGTGCCAACGCAATCAGCGAGGTCGAAGCGTATATTGAAGACTTGATGTCCCACACCCGCTGCGGCATCGCGGAGGCCTCCTTATTGCGTACACTGAGTGAAAACATCGTCCGGCTCATCTCGCCGCTGTTGTAGTTGCGGAATCCCGTGGATATCAGTTGTTATCCAAAGTTCATGTCAAAAGCCCCCAAAGTAGTTTTTTCCGTGAACGATTCCCACGCAACTAAAGAAGTTACAATAATCGTAAAAATCGGGACGGTTCATGGTTGAACCCTACTGGGCAATCGGTTATACTGCGACCCCTGAATAACTTGAAACAAATCCCAGAAAGGACATTTTGGATACGATGAGTTTAGATAAGTTTTTTAATCCGGAATCGGTTGCCATTGTCGGTGCTTCGCAGGCAGTCGGCAAGGTCGGTTACGAAGTTTTGACGAATATGATTGCCGCCGGTTACGAGGGCGAGATCTTTCCGGTCAACCACAAGGCATCGAGCATTGAGGGCCTGAAATGTTACCCGACGCTTGAGGCGATCGGGCAAACACCGGATTTGGTGATCATTATCACCCCCGCGAAGATCGTTCCTGCGATTATGCAGGAGTGTGCGAAGCTGGGTGTGAAGTCTGTCATCGTTATCACTGCCGGTTTTAAGGAAATCGGAGAAGAAGGTCGCCGGCTCGAACAACAAATGCTTCAGATTGCCAAACAGGCGGGCATTCGCGTCATTGGTCCAAACTGCCTGGGCGTTATTGTTCCGGCCTATCGGGTGAATGCCAGTTTCGCCGGGGCGTTGCCAAAAGAGGGGACGATTGGTTATCTGTCGCAGTCGGGGGCGCTGTTGGCGGCCCTTCTGGATATGGCCAAGGCCCACGGTATTGGATTCAGCAAGCTTGTCAGCATCGGCAACAAAGCGGACATCGACGAGTTGGATCTGATTGAAGCGTTCGGGAACGACCCGCAGACCAAAGTGGTCGCCGGTTATCTCGAAAATATCACAGACGGCAATAGCTTTCTGGAAGAAGCCGAGAAAATTTCGCATCGCAAGCCCATCGTTCTGATCAAGTCGGGCAGCACCTCAGCCGGAGCCAAAGCGGCCTCCTCACATACCGGAAGTTTGGCAGGGGCCGAAACCGCGTACGAAGCTGTTTTTGAGCGGTCCGGGGTTATTCGCTGCAATTCGATCAAAGAGCAGTTTGATTACGCTCAGGCCTTTGCCACTCAACCGCTGCCAGCCGGCAACGGTGTTGCGGTGATTACCAATGCCGGCGGCCCCGGTATCATGGCGGCTGACGCGATTGAAAAACGCGGTCTGACTTTCGCGAAGCTGACCGATGAGACCATAAAAAAACTGGGCGAGTTCCTGCCCGCCGCGGCGAATCTGCATAATCCGATCGATGTTCTCGGTGATGCCTTGGCGAAACCATATGAACTTGCGATTGATGTGGTGCTGGATGACCCAAATGTGCATACTGTTCTGGTCCTGCTAACGCCACAGGCGATGACCGAAGCCGTCGCAACGGCGGAAGCGATGGTTAAGATCGCAAAGAAGAAAAGCGACAAACCGATCTTCGCTTCTTTCCTGGGTGCCGACGCGATCACTCCGGCTGTTGAGGTACTCAGGGCCAACGGTCTGCCGCAATACGATTCACCGGAGAGTGCCGTCCTGACAATCAAAACAATGGTTGACTATGTCAAGTGGCGCAGCCGATCCAAACGCGTGGTCAAGTTATTCCCGGTGAACCGACGCAAGGTTGAGGCCGTCATTGAACGACATCTGCGAAACGGTATCCGCGAGGTTGGCGAAACCGAGTCAAAAGAAATCCTGAGTGCCTATGGTTTTGTCAGCCCAAAGGGCAGCGTTGTTTCCACGGCGGAGCAAGCCGCTAATGTGGCCCAGCAACTTGGGTTTCCGGTTGTGATGAAAATATGGTCGCCGGATATTCTGCACAAATCAGACTGCGGCGGCGTCAAAGTCGGGCTTACAAACGCTCAGGAGGTGATGGATGCCTTTGACCTGATGATGTATCGGATTCCCAAGAAGCTGCCGGATGCGGATATTCTTGGTGTGCTTGTTCAGGAAATGTGCCGGAAAGGAAAAGAAGTGATTCTTGGGATGCATCGCGACCCCCATTTTGGCCCCTTGATGATGTTCGGAATGGGTGGAACGATGGTTGAAGTGCTTAAGGATGTATCCTTTTATCCGGCACCGTTGACAGAAGACGAAGCGAAGCAAATGCTTATCAATACGAAGACCTATAAGATATTACAAGGAGTTCGAGGCGAAAAAGGCGTGGACATTGACGCCATCGCTGAGGGCTTGCAACGATTGTCTCAGCTCGTTACAGAATTTCCCCAGATTCAGGAAATGGACATAAATCCCTATGTGATCGGCCCAGAAGGCACCATGCCGATTGCGGTTGATGCGAGAATGAGTGTGGAAAAAATTTGACGACACTCTTGAAAGGTAATAAACGCCCACGAACAAAGTTGTAACTATTTATTCTAAAGTGTTTTGCCCGCATAAAAACGGGGGAACTCAATTGGGACCACGATAAGAGAGATAAAGATGCAGACATTTGACTGGAAAGAAAAATACAAAGACAAAATAAGTAAAGCTGCCATTGCTATGCGGTGCATTAAGCCGGGGAACACCGTATTTATCGGGACCGGTTGCGGTCAGCCGCAGCACCTTGTTGATGCAATGGTTGAGGAATCTTCCACTATTCACGATGTGCAGGTTATTCATCTGCTAACAATGGGCGGAGCGCCTTATGCCGACGAAAAGTACCGCGAAAAGTTCAAAACGAACAGTTTTTTCATTTCTGATAATGTCCGCGATGCTGTGGTCGATGGCTTTTGCGATTACACCCCCATGTTCCTGTCCGAAATACCGCGCGAGTTCGAGAGTGGACGGACCCCGATTGATGTTGCGCTAATCAGTGTCTCTCCCCCGGACATGAACGGGTTATGCAGTCTGGGCATCTCTGTGGACATTGTCAAATCAGCCGCGTCGAATGCCCGATATATCATCGCCCAGGTCAATTCCCATATGCCCCGAACATTTGGAAACAGCTTCATTCATGTCAATGAAATTGATACGCTCGTGCCATGTGATGAAGAAATCATCGAAATGATCCCACCTGAACCCGATGAAACGCTCCGCCGTATCGGACAAAACATCGCTCGGCTTGTCGAAGACGGCAGCACCATTGAGTGCGGCATCGGAAGTATTCCACAAGCCGTTGCAGAGTTTCTAAAGGACAAAAAGGATCTTGGTATTCACACCGAAATGTTCGGCGATTGGATTATTGACCTGATTGAATGCGGAGCCGTTACCTGTTCAAAGAAATCTGTCAACAACAGCAAGATCGTCGCCAGTTTTTGTATGGGTTCAAGGCGTCTCTACGATTACATTGACGACAATCCATTTTTTGAGTTCTATCCGACCGAATATGTCAACGACATACACACAATAAGCAGCCATGACAAAATGGTCGGCATTAATGTTGGCTTGGAAATTGATTTAACGGGACAGGTTTGTTCGGATTCGCTGGGCTATCAATTCTACAGCGGTATTGGCGGACAGGTGGACTTTAACCGTGGTGCCGCCCGAAGCAGAGGCGGCAAGGCAATCATTACATTACCGTCAACGGCAAAAAATGGCGAAGTGAGCCGAATTGTCCCCCACTTGACCGAAGGCGCCGGTGTGGTAACAACCCGCGGCGATGTTCACTATGTCGTTACCGAATATGGCGTGGCCTACCTGCACGGCAAAAGCATTCGGGAACGCGCCTTGGCATTGATCAATATCGCTCATCCCAAATTCAGACCCCAGCTCATTAAAGCAGCAAAAGCACAGAAATATATCTACGCCGACCAGATAGAAATGAACACCGAAGAGATTCCATATCCTGAAGAGTTGGAACATTATGATACACTCCAGGACGGCACAGAGATATTCTTCAGGCCGATTAAGCCAACCGATGATGCGGCACTGTCTGAAATGCTATATTCACTCAGCCCCGCTTCAGTTCGAACGCGATACATGGCTCAAACGGTCGCATTCCCTCATCGAGATATTCAACGGTTAACAAATATCGATTACACCCAGGATATTTCCATCGTCGGGACGGTCCCGGGTATCTCCGATGAACAGGTCGTTGCGATTGCCCAGTATTATCTTGATCCTAAAACGCAGGCGGCTGAAGTGGCTTTTCTCGTTCAGGATGAATGGCAGAAAAAAGGGATGGGGACTTTTCTGCTCGCCTATCTCGCCCAGATCGCTAAACAGCGCGGAGTGAAACAGTTTTACGCAAAGGTGCTGGCGGCTAACAAAGCGATGCTGGCCATTTTCCACAATACGGGCTATCAGGTCAAAACTGAGTTTGACGGCGAAATTTACAATGTAACATACGATTTAACCGATTGAGAAGTGCAACCCAAAGCGATGCGTGCCGCAATGGCGGACTTTCAGGACAGGCGGTTTTTGAAGTCTTCGTAGGTGAAGTGTCGCTGGAGTGTGTATGGGTCGGTGTTCGGGTCGCATAGTATGATATCGGGCAGGTTGATGCCGTTGAACAGGGTGTTTTTGACCATTGTGTAGTGGGCCATATCCTTAAACACCAGTTTGTCGCCGACAGTGAGCTGGGCATCGAATGAATAATCCCCGATGACATCGCCGGCCAGACAGGTCGATCCGGCGAGTCGATAGGTGTGGGGCTTTTCGTTGGGTTGTCCGGCACCCGTAATATCGGGGCGGTAGGGCATTTCCAAAATATCCGGCATATGGGCTGCGGCGGATGTATCCAGAATGGCGATATCGATGTCGTTGTGTACAATGTCCAGCACGGATGCGATGAGTACGCCGGCGTTGATCGCAATGGCTTCGCCAGGTTCCAGATAGATCGTTTCCAAGTTCGGATAGTGTTTGTAAAAGTCCGTAATCAATTTACAGAGAAGGTCCACATTGTAATCGGGTCGGGTGATATGGTGGCCGCCGCCGAAGTTAACCCAGTCCATTTTCTTGATGGAGTTGCCGAACTGTTTTTCAATGGCGGGCAGTGTACGAGCGAGTGAGTCGGCGTTCAATTCACATAGTGTGTGAAAATGCAGACCTGTAATACCGTCCAGTGCGTCCGGTTTGAATTGGTCGATAGTGATACCCAGGCGGCTGCCGGGGGCGCAGGGGTCATAGATCTTTGTTTTGACTTCCGAGTGCATCGGGTTGATTCGCAACCCCGCTTTGATTTTTCTGGATGCGTTTTGTAGTTTGGTTTTGAAACGACTCCATTGAGCGAAAGAATTGAAGACAATGTGATCGACGATGCGGAGATATTCGTCAAAATCATCATCACGATACGCCGGAGCGCATAAATGGACTTCGCCTTCGAAAAATTCGCCCCCCAGCTTCGCCTCGTGCAGTGAACTGGCGGCGGTTCCGGCGAGGTATTGACTGCACAGATCATAGGTACTCCATGCGGCATAGCCCTTCTGTGCCAAAAGGATTTTGCAACCGGTTTGGGTCTGAACATCTTTGAGAATCTCAAGATTCCTCTTCAGCAAACCCAAATCGATCAGATAACAGGGTGTGGTCAATTTGTCTAATGCGTAGTCCAAACAAGACCCTCCCAAAATGAACAAGTCCCTCTCAGTTTGCCACTGATAAGGGGACTTGTATTCAACTTCTCAGAAAAAACACTACGCTGTTGCTTCGGGTGCTTCAGTTGTTTCAGCGGGCTTTTCTTCTTTTTTTGGTGCGGTTTTGGCTGCGATGGCGCGGGCTTTGAGGCCGCTCTTGCTTCTGGCGTTGCCAAACGATCCACGAGCCCGTTTGCCTTTTTCGGTTCTTTTGTCACCTCGACCCATAGGGTATTCCTTTCATACTCACTGGTATTGGTCTGTATTTTCTGTTTATCAAGGCACGCCATTGTACAGGTTGCCCGGGAAAAAGCAAGCCCAAGTGCAAAATTGAGCGACAGATGGCCCAAAATACCCTCGACGACCCACAAAAATGGCGGTAAAATAGCGAAATGATGCTTTTCAGGAAGAAATTGATCTATGGAACCTAAAGACACACTCTATTCAGACTATCGTGAGCGGGTGGCGGATTTCGTGTTTGATGACGCTGTCGCGGCGGTCTTTGACGATATGATCCGGCGATCGGTGCCGGGCTATGCGACGGTGATCGCAATGACCAAGGTCTTTGCCGAGCAGTATGCAGCACAGGCGGGGAGTGTCTGTTATGATCTGGGCTGCTCGCTGGGGGCGTCTGCGCTGGCGATGCGGAAGGGGATTATTTGCCCCGGATGCAGGATCATCGCGGTGGATAATTCGGCTCAGATGGTCAAACGATGCACCGAGATCGTGGCTTTGGACAAAGGCATCGTGCCGGTGGAAGTTTTTCAGGCCGATATCCGGGATGTGCCAATCAAAAAGGCCTCGGTGGTTGTGATGAATTTCACCTTACAATTTTTGTCACCCGACCAGCGGGACGCGATGATCCAAAAAATTTACGACGGTCTCCGTCCCGGCGGCGTGTTACTACTAAGTGAAAAGATCACCTTTGAGGATGCTGACAAACAGGCGTTCGAAACCGATATGCACCACGAGTTCAAAAAGCTGATGGGTTACAGTGATCTGGAGGTTGCCCAGAAACGAAAATCTCTCGAAAAGGTTCTCTTGCCGGAAACATTGGAAGCTCACAAAAACCGCCTAAAAAAATCCGGCTTCGCAAAAACCCACCTCTGGTTTCAGTGCTTTAACTTTATGTCATTAGCCGCGTTTAAGGAATCAACAACAGCGGAGCGGCGCAAGCCGCCCGGTTGAGCATGTCCCCAAAGCGAGCAAAAAATCAGAAATCAGACGCACCGGAACAGAGAGTTGGTTTTTTGTCTTTGTATTAGGGCATCATCGGGCGGCTTGCGCTGCCGCGTTTTTGTGCGGGCGGGACGGGCGCGTTGCTATGTGCTCTCATTTTTTATTTGACTTGTGTGGGGTTTTGGGTAAACTACAGGGTCTTTATATTGGCAATAATCATGGATTTTGACACTCATGGAGATCGTATAGTGGGATATAATTGTGTAGTGTTAGTTAAGCAAGTACCGGACACCAAACGGGTTACGGGGCAGGCGATGAATGATGACGGCACGGTGAACCGCGCGGCGCTTCCGGCGATTTTCAACCCCGAAGACCTCAATTCGCTGGAATTGGCATTGGATATCAAGGACCAATTTGGCGGTACTGTTACCGTAATGACGATGGGTTTGCCGACAGCAACGGATGTTTTGCGGGCGGGGATGTATCGCGGGGCCGATCAGGCGATTCTGGTGACGGATCGTCGGTGTGCGGCCTCAGATACCTTAGCGACCAGCTACATTCTCAGTTGCGGCGTCAAAAAACTCAACCCCGATATCGTCCTCTGCGGCCGTCAGGCCATTGATGGCGACACAGCACAGGTCGGCCCGCAGCTTGCCGAAAAACTCTCGATGCCGCAGATTACCTATGCTGAAAACCTCGTCTCGCTGGACGGTGAAACGATTGTCATCAAACGCAATCTGGGCAATGGCTGGCAGGAAGTTAAGGGCCAGTTGCCGGTACTGTTGACCGTACTGGACACCGCCAACGAGCCGCGTGTGCCGCGGGCAAAACAGATGATGAAATGCAAGGCCGCCAGGTGTCGTATGGAAGTTGAAAAAGCCGCCAAGGAAGACGATTCAATCGATGTCGATGCGGTCTGTAGCGACCTGGAGGCAAAGGGACTGCTGATTAGACAGTGGGATCTTGATTTTTTAGGGGCGGATATGCAATGGTGCGGCCGGGACGGTTCGCCAACAAAAGTGCATCGCATCCAGAGTGTGGTGTTGGCCGCGAAAGAATCTAAGGAAGTCGAGCCAACTCAAGATGCGGTAGAGACAATGGTTCACGAATTGATAGAAGATCATACGATCGGTTAATGACGATAGACGAAAAAGTCCTTTGGGTGACAGGATGACAAGGAAGACGAAATGATTGAAGTTAATAAACAGGGAGAAGTTTGGGTTTTTGCAGAACAGCGCGGGGGCAAGATCGAAGAGACGCCGCTGGAACTGATGAGCAAGGGCCGTGAACTGGCCGACACACTCAAGATGCCGCTGGCGGCGGTTCTGCTGGGTGATAAGGTCGGTGGTTTAACCGAGCAACTGGCAAGCTACGGTGCTGACAAGGTGTATGTGGTAGAGCATCCGTTACTGGAACACTATCAGGCCAGCAGTTACGCCAAGGTCATCGACGAATTAATCCACGAATATGCGCCGCAGATCGTTTTGTTTGGAGCAACGCCGTGCGGCCGCGACTTAGCGCCGCGCGTGGCCAGTTCTGTTAAGGCCGGCCTGACGGCGGATTGCACAGATCTTCAAATCGGCAACCATCACATCAAAAAAACCGATACGACCTATGAGAATTTACTGTTTCAGGTGCGTCCGGCGTTTGGCGGAAATATCATCGCGACGATTATCAATTACGACCGCTGGCCGCAGATGGCGACCGTGCGAGAGGGCGTGATGCCGATGCCCGAACCGGATGCCGCTCGCAAGGCGGAGGTCGTCAAAAAGACGGTCCATTTGTCCCAGACCGATTTGGTCATTGAGATTCTCTCCGAACACTTGCAGGCCAAAAAAGTCGATCTGAAAGCTTCCCGCGTTATCGTTGCCGGCGGGGCGGGCGTAGGCAGTAAAGATAAATTTAAGCTCGTCTGGGATTTGGCCCATTGTCTGGGCGGTGCGCCCGGTGCGACCCGTGCGGCGATTGATCTTGGATTTATCGACAGCGACCACCAGATAGGCCAGACCGGCACGACCGTTCGTCCGAGTCTTTATATTGCGGTCGGTATCAGCGGGGCCATCCAGCATCAGGCGGGGATGGCGGACAGCCAGAAGATTATCGCGATCAACAATGATCCTGATGCGCCAATTTTTGGCGTGGCCCATTACAAGATTGTGGGCGATTTGAATGAAGTGATGCCGATGATGATTAAGGCGATTAAAGAAAAAGTGTAGCGGGAATAAAACCCGAATTTAGGGATGATTGAAAATGGGAAATTTCTATACAGACAATGATGATATTCAATTTTTGTTCCGGCATCTGAACCTTGAAAAGGTTGCGGGTTTGCAGGAAGAAAATTTCAAGCATGCCGGTCAGTTCGATATCGCTCCGGCCAATGCGGATGAGGCGATTACCAATTACGATATGGTGCTGGATTCGATTGGCCGGCTCAGTGCAGACTTTATCGATCCTCGCAGCGAAGGGATCGACCGCGAGGGCAATACGCTAAACGAAGACGGCACAGTAACCTACGCCAAAGGCATCGCGGAATCGATGGAGGCACTGGCAAAGGCCGATGTGATGGGCTTTACACTGCCGCATCGTTTTGGCGGGCTGAATTTTCCCTGTCTGATTTATTCGATGGCCATCGAGATCGTCTCCCGTGCGGATGCTTCGCTGATGAATATTTTTGGCTTGCAGGGCATTGCCGAAACGATCAACTTTTTTGCTGATGAGGAGATTAAACAGCATTACCTGCCGGATTTTGCCGATGGCAAAGTAACCGGGGCCATGGTATTGACCGAGCCGGATGCTGGCTCCGATTTGCAGGCCTGTAACCTGCGGGCATTTCAGGATGACGATGGCAACTGGCTTCTTCACGGAGTCAAGCGGTTCATCACCAATGGTTGCGGCGAAGTTTTGCTGGTGCTGTCCCGCTCGGAAGAACGCACCGGCGGTCTGGGTCTGAGCTTGTTCGTCTGTGATCGCGGCCCCACCGTAACAGTGCGCCGCCTGGAAGACAAATTGGGTATCCACGGTTCGCCGACCTGTGAACTGTTCTTTGATAATACACCGTGCCAACTCATAGGTGAGCGCCAGCGCGGCTTGGTAACCTATGTGATGAGCTTAATGAACGGCGCCCGCATCGGCATCGCCGGTCAGTCGATGGGGCTTGCCGAGGCGACTTACCGCATCGCGCGGGATTATGCCGCCAGTCGTGAGCAGTTTGGTGTACCGATTGAAAAATTGCCCGCCGTTCGCGATATGGTGATTGACATGAAGACCCGTATCGAGGCCGGTCGGACACTGTTGTACGAAACCGGATGGATCGTGGATCACGAAATCGGCCTGAACAAGATCATCGACAACGCTGAGGACAAGGATACTAAAAAGGCCGCTAAGAAAGAGCTGAAATTCATCAAACGGCTGGGCGGAATGATGACGCCGATGAGCAAGTATTTTTGCTCTGAAATGTCCAATACTGTCTCCTACGATGCGATTCAGGTGCTTGGCGGAAGCGGCTACATGCGGGATTATGCCTGCGAGCGATACGCACGCGATGCCCGCATCACGACGATCTACGAAGGCACCAGCCAGTTGCAGGTGGTCGCGGCCGTTCGCGGTGTCTGTGGCGGAACCTGCGAGAAATATCTGGTCCAATTGGCCGCCAGAGAATATGCCGACAGCGTACAGGACTTAGTGGCGTTGTTGAAAGAAGGCACCGAAACACTGCTCGAATGTGCGAAGTTCGCGAAAGGACAGGGCATTGACTATATGGATCTCTATGGCCGTCAGTTAGTGGATATCGCGATTGCCCTGATCGACGGCTACCTGTTCTGTGGACAGGCCTCCAGCAAGGTCGATATGGAAGTGGCGGTTGCGGATAACGGCGATGCTGAGGTGCCCAAGACCATTCCAATGACCCAACGCAAGGAAATCCTCGCCCGCCGGTATGTAACCCGCAACGCGACTTTGATCAAGAAGCTGTCCGAAGAAATCCTCTCCGGCGACAAAACCACTTTCAAAGATTACGAAGCCCTAATCGGACCGGTCCCGGAGATCGCGTAAAACAGAATTGTAAAAATATCGATAAATGCTACAATAAAAGCCCCGATCAACTCGGGGCTTTTATATGGTACAGTGGAAAGCAAGGATACATATGCTGAAAGCAGTGATATTTGATTTTGACGGGGTGATTGCTGATTCGGAGGCATTGCATTATGAGGCGCTGGACGCGGTGTTTAAGCGGTATGGTGTCGATGTGCCGAAAGAGGTTCATTGGGACAAGTATCTTGGCTATTCAGATCGTGAGAATATCGAGGCGGTCAATGTCGATTATGGGATGGAATGGGATAATGCCAAGGTGCAGGTACTAATCGACGAGAAAAAAGTCGTGTTTGATGAGCTTGTCACAAGCGGTTCGATTATTATCGATGGTGTGGCGACATTCATTCAGCGGTTGATTGATGGCGGCATTCGCCGGGCGATTTGCTCCGGCGCGCTGCGGAGTGATATTGGCCTGATGTTGGCCGGGGCCGATTTTAAGGATGCGTTTGAGGTAATTGTCGCCGCCGACGATGTGACACACGGAAAGCCCGACCCGGAAGGATACCTGTTGGCCTTGAGCCAACTCAACAAAAAAGCTGCTGCTTTGATCCAGCCGAACCAATGTGTTGTTATCGAGGATTCTCACTGGGGTCTGGAAGCCGCCGCGGCGGCCGGAATGAATCCAATTGCGGTAACGAATACCTATTCCCGGGGTGAATTGGCCCAAGAGGGGCGAAAAGTCATTGATCGACTGGATGAGTTGACAATGGCTGATTTGTCTGACCTCTGCGGGTGAATTTGATGTATCATACCCACCTGTCCTTTTGGTTAAGTGTCCAACACTTTAATAGATAGCGTTTTTCTGTGCTGAAAACACTATTTTAGTCCTCAACTTGACTTTTTGACCTCTTCTTCTATACTCTACTGTCTATTCGTTTTTATTGAACGCCGGAGAGCGTACATCGTCAACAAAAAACTTACAAGCAAATCACTGGTTGCTTTGAGTTTATAAGAAGATTAAAGATACCTCTTAAGAAGAGGCCAAACACCGCGGAGTCATTTTGGCTGGTAAGTGGGATTACAATCTAATCAGCCGGATTCAACAGGCCAATGACATTGTCGATGTCATTTCCGAGCATTTGAATCTGGAAAAAAAGGGCAAGGAAATGGTTGGATTGTGTCCGTTCCATACCGACCATAAGCCCAGTATGTTTGTCAGCCCTGTCAAGCAGATATTTAAATGCTTTGCGTGCGGTGCCGGCGGCGATGTGCTGAAATTTGTCCAGATGAGGGAGAACCTGACATTCCCCGAAACGGTCCGGCGTCTCGCTCAACGGGCCGGGATTGAGATTGAACCGCCTCGGCGACGCAGTGATGGCCCCGAAGGCGAGCAACTCGACTCGTCAAAATTGGAAAAGATAAACGCCTGGGCGTTAAAAAATTGGGTCGAAAATTTATGGCATCCCGAAACGGGGGCCGCGGTACGAAAATATATAACGGATCGGGGGCTGTCCGAGGATCTCGCTCGAAAATGGCAGCTTGGTTTCGCAGCTGACACTTGGGATGACCTGACTTCAAAGGCCGCTCATAAAAATGATGCTGCTAAATATCTGACGCAGGCGGGTCTGGCGGTCCAGCGGGAGCAGGGCGGCTGTTACGATAAATTTCGTAATCGTCTGATGTTTCCGATTATGGATGTAACCGGCCGCGTCATTGGTTTTGGCGGGCGAACGCTCGGTGATGATCCGGCTAAGTATATGAACTCCCCGGCGACGGTGTTGTTTGACAAGAGCCATTCGCTTTACGGCTTGTATCAGTCGCGGCAGGCGATTTCGCAGAGTGGTACGGCGGTGGTTGTTGAGGGCTATACCGATGTGATGATGGCGCATCAGTTTGGGGTTGAAAATGTTGTCGCCGCGTTGGGGACGAGTTTAACCAACGGCCACGCGAGGATACTCCGGCGGTATGCTAAACGCATTGTGCTGATTTTCGACAGTGATGTCGCCGGCAAGGCCGCCGCTGACAGAGCGATGGAGGTTTGTCTCGAACAAAAAATTGATGTTCGGCTTGCCTTTGCGCCGAATGGTAAAGATCCGTGTGATTATTTGCTCGAAGCCGGTACCGAGGCATTTAAGGATTTGATTGATACTGCGGAAGATGTGCTGGAGTTCAAATGGAGCGTGCTGAACGAGCAGCTTGAAGGCGGCCAAAACCTGTCGGATCGTACCGAAGCGATTCGAAGGTTCCTGCAGACAGCGGCTCTGGCGCTACAATCTCGGCAGATGGATTCGGTTAGCCGGACGGTTGTGCTGGGGCGGCTCAGTGAATTGCTGGGGATTTCCGTCAGCCGCGTTGAGCAGGAAATCGCCATGATTCTAAAGAAAAAACGCCGCCGTCCGCAATCGAATGATGAAGACGCGCAGGCGACGCAGGATTTTGAAGAGCGACAAGATTTGGTTTCAAAGGCGCAGCGAGAGATTTTAGAGACCGTATTGGCCCATCCCGATTGTTTTCCGCGAGTTTCGGAACGGGTTTCAGCGGGTGATTTTGGGCCGAATGAAGCGTTAAGAGAGTTGGCTCAGGCCATTTATGGGCTTTTTGCGGAGGGTATTCCGTTGCAGTTGTCGCAGTTGTACAGCCGTGTCGAATCTGCCGCTGCCGCCAATTTGCTAACGGAGTTGCAAACGGCCGTGGAACAAAAAACGAACCTGTTGAGTCAACTGGATGGTGCCCTTGCAGCACTGGAAAACCGCACACACAGTCGCCGGATTCAGTTACTCAAGCAAGGTATGGATAAAGACAATGAACTAAAACAGATGCTTAGTCAAATTGCCCAAAAGGGGCCAAATTTGAGAAATGCAGGAATTTAAGGACTTGTAAATAAATGACTTCAAAAAAGGACGAAAAGCAGCCGCAGATTCAGGAACAGGATGTCGCTGAACAGGTTCAGGACATTAAGGGTTCTGAATCGAATGACAAATCCGCCGAGCATGACGGACAGTCAGTGGTCGCTGCCCCAGAGAAAGAATCCGATGCTTCCAAAGCGGCCCGTAAGGAAAAAATCGAACAAACAATTAAAGCGATTATTGCTAAGGCCAAAAAGAAGGGGTTTCTGACATACGAGCAGTTGAACGACACGCTCCCGGACGAAATTATCAGTCCTGCGCGGCTGGACAGTCTCCTGATGACCTTTGATGAAATGGGAATTCGGTTATTAGACGAGGCCGATGCCGCGAAAGAGGAGGACGACAGTTTTGCCGATGTCAATAAAATCGGACATAGCGAGGCCGAGGACGACCTTGCCCTTGAGGCGGCGCTAACAGAGCCGGAGGTTCGTAAGATTGATGATCCGATCCGGATGTATCTGACACAAATGGGCGAAATCCCGCTATTGACTCGTGAAGAAGAGATTAATCTTGCCAGAAAGATCGAACTGACACGACTGGCGTTTCGGCGTAAAGTGCTTGAGAGTGATTATTGCTCCAGAGCCGCAGTGGAAATTCTCCAGCAGGTTGACGAGGGAGCGTTGCCGTTTGACCGGACGATGAAGATGAGCAGTGGGGAAACACATGAAAGATCCGTTATTAAAGCCCGCATCCCGGTCAATATGGATACGGTGAACAAGTTGCTGGATCGTAATGCGGATATTTTTGCGGTGTCAGATCAGACAGATGATACGGAGGTGATAAGGAAAAATCTCAAGCAAATTCGTCGAAATCGCAGAAAAGTCGCCTCACTGCTTGAGGAACTGAGTTTGCGGACCAGCCGCATTCAGCCCATGATGAAAAAACTCCAGGGCATTCAGCAAAAGATGCATCAGTTGCAGAAGTTGATCGAAGTGGGACCGACGCAGGATTATGACCCTGAAGATATTGACGCGATGAAGCAGGAATTGGCGGGGATGGAGGAACTGATTCTGGAAACACCAAATCAGTTAGATAAACGCTTGCGGGCCGTAGAAGCGGTGCATGCTCAATACGAAGGCGCCAAACGAAATCTTTCCGGCGGCAACTTGCGGCTGGTTGTTTCGATTGCAAAGAAATACCGAAATCGAGGCCTGAGTTTTCTCGATATTATCCAGGAAGGTAACACCGGTCTGATGCGGGCCGTGGATAAATACGAGTATCGCAGAGGGTATAAATTCAGCACCTATGCCACATGGTGGATTCGGCAGGCGATTACCAGGGCCATTGCCGATCATGCCAGAACGATTCGTATTCCGGTCCACATGATCGAAACAATGAGCAAACTCCGCACGATCAGTAAAGATCTGCTGCAAAAATTCGGTCGGGAGGCGACCATTGAAGAGATTGCCGAAGTGGCCAAGATGAGCATCTCCGAAACCCGCCGTGTCCTGAAGATTAGCAAGCATCCGTTCAGTCTGGATCGTCCCATCGGTGAGAGCGAGGACAGTTACTTCGGCGATTTCATTGAAGATGATACGGCCGAATCGCCCGTTCAGTCCGCCACGCAGGAGATGCTCAAGGATCGTATCGACGAAGTCCTTACGACTTTAACCTATCGTGAACGCGAGATTATTAAGCTGCGATATGGGATTGGAGACGGCTACACCTATACACTGGAAGAGGTTGGTCGTATTTTCAAGGTAACGCGTGAGCGTGTCCGGCAGGTGGAGGCCAAGGCGATTCGCAAACTCCAGCACCCGGTGCGTTCGAGAAAACTGGAAGGATTTATGGACGATCACTCGAATTAGCCGTTAGTGGAACACGGGCTTCCAGCCTGTGCTGGGATAGCGGTTGCTGTATAGGGTACAAGTAGGGCAATTTATGGGGGTGGGTAGGCGTAGGCAAGACACCTGTGTGAACAGATGCGCTACAGAATTTCCATCGCGACAGCGGTCACATCGTCGATTTCGCCGGGCTTGAAGTGGTATGCTTTGGCCCTATCGCTAAGGGCCTCGATCATCGGCTCTATGGGAAGCCGACATATTTCGGAAAACGGCTCATTGAAACGGAATTGCCCGTCATCATCACTGGCCCCGATGAGGGGTTCGGCGCCGTCCGAAAAGATGAAGAGTTTGTCGCCGGGCTGAAGTTGAATGGATTTCTGCTCGAAGTCGGCCTCGGGGAAAACGCCAAGCAGCCCGCCGCGGCTTTGAAGCTGAACAAGTTGGTTGTCGCGAATCAGTACCGGATAGGGGTGTCCCGCACGGGCGTAGTCGAGTTGGAGTGTTTTGATATTTAATAGCCCGTAAAAGCAGGTCGCGAACAAGCATCCGGCCAGTTCCTGTTCTGACATCCGAAGATTCAGCGTAGTAACCACTTCACACGGCTTAAAAATCGTGTACTCATCATTGATTGTTTGCCGCATCACAGCGGCCTGTTTCAGAAACATTGTCAGCAAAGCGGCCGGCATCGAGTGTCCCACAGCATCGGCAAGATAAAAACCGATATGATCCTCATCCAGCCGGGCGATGTCATAAATATCGCCGGAGACCCACTCGGCGGGGCGGAATAGTGTGGCCCAGCGGATATTTTTGGTGTGCGGCAGTCGGGTCGGCAGAAAGTTTCGTTGGACATGTCCAGCCATTTCAAGCTGCTTGGCGGTGTCTTCATTCACTAGGGGTTGACAGGTGTGAGCGTCTTTTTCTGCCAGGTCGTTCTGTAATCGTCGATAGAATTTTACACTGCTTTCAATCCGTGTCCAAAGCGGTGCATAGTCAACGGAGGTGATCTTCGAAGCAAGCGGCAATTCGTCGAGATGAATAAAATCGGGGCAGTGATACAGAATAATCGAGATGTCTTTCAGGTCCAGTTGCTTGAATAGCTCCTGAAAGACCGCGGCATCATCGGTAGTGATTGATTCAGCGTCAAAAATAACCGTCCCCAGAATGTTACGGCTGTGAATACAGGCGTTAAAGCCGCCGCTTGAAATACGGTCCCATAAATACCCGTTTTCATTGAGCTGATGGGTTAATTCATCAGAAACAGCCCGATCCCCAACAAACAGCACATGGACCGGCGTCGTTTGATTTTGTGAACAGGTTGTCATATCGGTTTTCGTAATCATCTTAAACCTCTCGGTAGTCCTATTTCGGACAAAAAACGCACAGACTTAACGACGCAATGGTAGCTTTTTAACGATAAAAACAGCGAAATGACACAAAAGATTTTTTTAGACCTTATTGGAAACTTCAGGACAAGCGAAGTTTGCAGCATAAACAATGTTTTCAACGAATTACGGAAAATGCTGTTGCGATGCCTATACTGACAACTTAGCTGAAGATGGCTGATCCGATGCGTAGCATGGTGGCGCCTTCTTCGATGGCGATCTGGAAGTCCTGGCTCATTCCCATACTGAGGTGCTTGAACTTGGCTCCGGCGATGCGCTCCTTGTGGATTTCCTCGAATATCTCACGGGCGCGGGCAAAACTGGACCGTACGCGGTTTTTATCCATCGTCAGCGGGGCCATGGTCATCAGGCCGACCAGCCGCAGGTTGCCCATGGTGGTGAATTGTTCGGCCAGATGAATGGCGGCTCCGACCGGTGCCCCATATTTTTGCGGTTCGCCGGAACAGTTGATTTGCAGTAAGATGTCGGTATGAATGCCCAGTTTATGTGATTGTGTATTCAGCTCTTCGGCCAGCCGCAGCGTATCGACGGACTGGACCATTTTGCAAAGCTGGAGCGTCTGCTTGACCTTGTTCCGCTGCAAGTGCCCGATCATATGCCAGTGAACCTTGTCGGGGATGTTTGGGTCGTCCTGATTATCCGCGAGAAAAGTTTGGATATCTTCGGCCACCTGTTTCAGGTGTTGAACGCGGTTTTCACCCAGATCGACGAACCCCTGACGAATGACCTCCTGAATCGCCGGTATCGCGGCGGTTTTTGTAACAACAACGACCTTGACCGACTTTTCACGGCGTCCCGCACGCGCACAGGCCTTGGCGACCTCATCCTGAACTTTTTTTAATTTGTCCGCGATTGTATTCATCGTTTATTAAGGCAAAAATTTCGAGGGATTTTTTAGTTTGTCCGGCAGATATTGATCGACGACAAAATCCAGACCATGCTTGGCGAAGGCCTGCTGCTCGACACGCTGGCCCATTTTCAGCATCTGGTTGATGGCCAATTGCCACTCCTTGTGGTGCTTGACGAAGGGGTCGTTTTTCAGTGCGTCTTTGGCGCGTTTGATATCCACTTCTTTCAGTGGATGGGTTGGCAGGTCATAGTCTTTGATATCCTGGGGCGTAACGCCGAGGAACGATGCCCCGGGGACGCAAAAATACTCGTTCAAATGGGCGGCGTTGCCGGAGCCGACTTTGAGTGTTCGGTAGATGTTAAAATAGCCGTAGGGGTCGCCATCGACAAAGGCATAGACCGGGATTTTCAGCGAGTCGCTGAGCCGGCGGATGAATCGTCGGCACGCGCGTGTCGGCACGCCGCCCATGCTGATCAGGATGCAATTGGCCTTGTTCCAGTAATCGCATTTGACCAGCCGCTGGAAGGCGCCGGCGGTTTCAATGGCAAGGATAAATTTGGCCTTGCTTTGAAATTTCAGGTTTTCCACTTCAACGGGAATCGAATAAGCCCCGGAGCCGAATTTGGTGCAGTCGATTTTGAGTTTCCGGCCGCTGTTATCTTTATCGATGACGAACAGGTTGCCGGCAACGGAACCGCCTTTTTCCTCGGGGACAAACTTAAGCTGCTCGCGATTGACGCCGAACATCGCTTCGATGTCATCCATCACCGTGTCCGATTCGGGTTGTTCGGAAAAGCCGGCCTTGCCCCAGTTTTTCGAGATGTAGTAGGCCTCTCTTTTGGTGGCCATATTATCCTCTTCGATGAGTTGCTTGCTCAGGGCCATCATTTTAAGCGTTTGGGCAAAGGCCTTGACGGTGTTGACCGTCAGGGTGCGTTTTTTGGATTTGCCCAGCATTTCAAAATAGCCCTTTTGGGGCCGATATTTCACATTGGACAACGAGCGGATCGGGGTACTCATCGTGGGGCTTCGTTCGGCTATAATGGTCTTATAGACCTGTTGGGCATTATCAGTAATGCGATCTAATGCAGAAATCTGCTTGGTTCTTGGCATCGAAATTCAAACTCCCTTTTGCGTCAATTCTCAAAAATATCGTCGTCCGCCACTGTAAAAGAAATAGGGTTCTGATGCAAGCATAAACGAGTATTCAGGGCTAAAAACACGCTTGTTGCCCATAAATTGCGGTATTTTATTTGAAACAGTGTTCTTTTTCATAAAAACATCATTGACAAAAATGGAAGATGTCGATATATTTAGATGTGGATATTAGAGTCAAGGGCTATGGCTTTAACATAAACCTCGGCGAGGTTACGCGGGATTCCGTTTTCCCCCCCAGACGGTCCTGCATTCCTCGCCACTTTTTTGCGCAGAAATAAACATCTCCCGTTACAGCAGAGGCACTTGGTATCAGCCGGTTATGCGGAGGTGGACTTTTCTGCTTCTCGGCCCGTCAAACTCACAGAAAAAAACGGCCTGCCAGATTCCCAGTTCCAACTGCCCGTTTTGAATCAAAACAGTCTGGCTGGCTCCGACGAGGGATGATTTCACATGGGCATCGCTGTTGCCTTCATTATGACGATACCCCTTGCGGTGATGGGGGATCAGTTCTTCCAATGTCAGTAGAATGTCATGGGGAACATCCGGGTCGGCGTTTTCATTGATCGTGATCCCGGCGGTGGTGTGCGGACAAAAAACGATTGCTATGCCGGATTCGACACCACTTTTTTCAACGGTGGCGGAGACCTCAGCGGTGATGTCAATCATCTCATTTCGTCGGTTGGTCTTGACCGAGAGGGTTTCATTAAAATGATTCATGATGAGTAATCCTTTGCGAGTAGAGCGTTTGGAGTTCAAGCTTTAGCTTGTTTTTGCTTTCCACACACTAAAGTGTGAACGCTTACATTTGTTCGACGACTTCGATGCCCAGCAGTTCGGTCAGGCCGTGTTTGATTGTCCGTGCCGTCAGATCACATAAAAGCAATCGAACGGCCCGCTGGTCTGAACTTGCTTTTAGGACAGGGCAGGCGTTATAAAATCGGCTGAATGACTGGGCCAGATCGTAGAGGTAGCTGGTCAGGTAATTAGGGCGGCATTCTTCGGCGGCGACAGCGATGGCCTGGTCGTAGCGAATCAGCATCTTGGCCAGTTCTTTTTCGGCCTCCTCTGTGAATGCCAACTGCTTAATACCGGTCAGTTTGTTTTGGGTGTTTACGCCGTTGTCTTCCGCCTTGCGTTCGATGGATTTGATGCGGGCGTAGGCGTACTGCATGTACGGGGCCGTGTTGCCCTCCATGGCCAACATCTTGTCAAAGCTGAAGATGAAATCGCTGTTGCGGTTGTTGGAGTAGTCGGCGTATTTGACCGCTCCGATGCCGATGGCTTTGGCGATTTGTTTTTTCTGTTCTGCGGGCAAATCGGGGTTCTTTTCCTCAACGGCCGCTGTTGCACGCTGGACGGCCTCTTCAAGCAGGTCTTTGAGTTTGACCGTCCCGCCGGTGCGAGTCTTAAACGGCTTGCCATCGGTTCCCAACATCGTGCCGAAGGTTACATGCATCAGATTAATATCATCATTTGTCCAGCCAGCCATCTTCGCCGTTTCAAACAGCATCTGAAAATGTAATGATTGCCGTGCATCCGTTACATAGATAATCTTGTCTGCCTTGAGTTCATCAATCCGAAATCGCATCGCGGCCAAGTCGGTCGTCGCATACAAAAACGCACCATCGGACTTTTGAATAATAAACGGCAGCGGCTCGCCGTCCTTGTTCTTAAAATCCCCCGGAAACACACACATCGCCCCGTCGGATTCAACCGCCAGTTTTTTAGCTTTTAGTTGCTCGACAACATCAGCCAGTTTATCCGCATAAAAACTTTCGCCGCGTTCATCTTTAGTGTTTAGTGTAACAGACAGTTGTTGATAGATCGGTAGGTAATGCTTGCGGGATTCATCGACAATGTGCTGCCAGATGGTTATTGTATCTTTGTCATGATTGTGTAGCTTGACGACTTCATCACGCGCAGTTTGTGTGAATGCTTCGTTATTGTCGGACTTTGCCTTGGCCTCCTGGTAAAACCCCTCCAAGTCCGCAATTTCAACGGAACCGGGGTTTTCTAAAATGTCGGGATATTGCTCTTTTAGCAGGGCGATCAGCATTCCGAATTGTGTACCCCAGTCGCCGATGTGGTTTTGGCGGACGACAATATGGCCCTCGAATTCAACCATTCGGCTGATGCAGTCGCCGATGATGGTGCTTCGCAGGTGTCCTACATGCATCTGTTTGGCGATATTGGGCCCGGAGTAATCCACGACCACGGTTTTTGGCATTTTGACTTTTTCAATTCCCAGCCGGTCTTTGTCGCTATTTATTTCCAGCAATCGACCGGCAACAAACTCATCCTTGAGCCGCAAGTTGATAAAGCCCGGCCCGGCGATCTCCGGCGGCTGGCAAATATCGTCAAGGTCAAGTTCCTCAACAATCTGCTCGGCAAGCTGACGCGGATTCGTTTTCATCTTCTTAGCCGCAGCCATCACACCGTTGACCTGATAGTCCCCAAACTTCGGATTTTTTGAAACGCTAACCAAAGCCGGGCAACCCTTTTGCCCGGTCACCTTTCCAATCGCCTGCGAAATTCGTTGTTCCAGTGTATCGGTAATGCTTTTCATAAAAAATTCAGCCGATCTATTTCAGACGCGATCTCAGAAATAACATCTTCGTTTTGGATGACTTTTTTCTTCCCCTCTTTTCCTGAAAAGATATAAAAGACTTGTCCACCGAACTTTTCAGTAAATATCTCATGTGTTTTTGCTTGAATAGAACGCTCTTTATAAATTTGAGGTATTTGTGAGACATCGCTGACCGGCTTGATTTGTAAGCCGATATAGTAATCATTGACCTTGATAAAGAAATCAACATTAAAAAGCCGATCCCATTCGTCCTGTGCTGGTTCAATTTTAAGATCAAAATGTTGCTGCAGTTGTCCGTAAATTGTTGTGATTTCCGTCATATATCCATCAAATGTTCGATGAATAACGAGATTGAACAGGTAATCGATGCAGTCCTGCTCTGTTATTTGTTCGATTTCTGCCGATATCACTTCTGTGATTTTGATGTAGAGTTTTTTGCCAAGTTCTTCGATATGTTCATGATCTCGAACATTTTCGAAGTAATAATCTCTCCACTGTTCGACCGTTTTGGGCTGGCATTTTCTTATTTCCTCCGAAACAGCACCTACATTCCGCTTGAAATTAAGTTGAAATCTATTTGTGGCACTATTTAACGCCCATTCTTTAGCCATTATTCGCCCCTTCGTATTGGATGAATTTGTTTTTATGTCGATAGCTTGCTTTCAGGTCGGCGTGCGCCATGCCGTTTTTGATTAAGTGGGCGTTAATAAATGTTTTATTTTTCAAGTAGAGATAGCACTTCAAGGTGTTGTTTTCGTCGTATTTGTCTGAGTCAAATTTCATGAAAACCTGCTGCCCTTTTAGTTTTTCTTCGAGAAACCGAACGGCATTTCCGTTTTTTCGTTTGTCTTGATGAATTCCAATAAGACGGACTTTCAGATTGTTACTGAGTATGAGATGTTCAGGTGAAACGACTTGCTTAACGGTATAATACTCCTGACGAGTTTGATTGTCTTTATTGTCAATACGCGATCCAAATCGCAACTTTTTCGGGTCAACTTTTTTGTCAAATTTCACAGTGTCCTTGAAAATGTAGGGGGATTTTTTAATGTGCCCCGATTTTTTTTCTGATAACCGGGAGAAAGTTTTCATTGATTTCATAGCCCACAGAGTTTCGCTCATTATCTACGGCAACCCGACGGTATCTCCCACAAAAGAAAACATTTTGACGAGTCGTTTTGGCAACTCTTCGGGGAACATCGCAAGGTGTTTATCCTGCCGTTCGCCTGAGAAATTCCAGTGTCCAGAAAAGTATTGATTCCATTGCTCTGTTGTCATTGATGAGGCATTTTTAATTTCTTTTGAGACGGGCTTTGGTTTGCCCGGCTTCTTAAATAACAGAATGAACTCATAATCAATTTTAAGAATACCGTTTCGGGGGTTCGGAAATGACCCCATTATCGTGGCGCCGCCGGTGGTGTTGCAGGTGGTAACTTTTTGCCAGATAATCGCACCCATATAGTCAAACCCGATTGTTTCACAGAACTTAATAATTTCTGTGCGTATCGGGATGATTTTATAGCGTCCGTAATAAACAGATCGTGCAAACTGATCACCGACATTGATACAAAGGCGGCATCCATTTTCAAGAACTCGATGACATTCTTTCCAGACGAGATTTAAGTTGTTGATATAATCTTCATAGCTGTCGTTGAAGCCGATTTGTTCTTCTGTACCGTAATCTTTCAGTTGCCAATAGGGGGGGGATGTAATGACAAGTTGTGTGCTTTGATCAGGCAGCGATTGCATTTGTCTTGAGTCGCCGCGGATGATTGTATGTTTCGTGGGCATTGTTCCTGCCTCCCAATAATCATTCATCAAGTGTCAATTGCTCCGCATCGCCCCAGAGCATTTCGAGGTTGTAATACTCGCGTTGGTCGGCGGCAAAGATATGGACCACGACGCTGACAAAGTCCAGCAGAATCCATTGGCCCCTGTCATATCCTGCGACGCCGAACCGCTGGTGGCCCTGTTTTTTCGCTTCCACGGAAATCTCATCGGCGGCTGTCCGGGCTTGCCGGGCACTGGTTCCGGTAGCGATAACATAATAATTCGTCGCCGGACTGATGCCCGTCAGGTCTATGACCGTGATGTCTGTGCAGTTTAGATCACGGGCAATGCGGGCCGCGTCAAGGGCCAACTGTTTGTCTTCAGTTCTCGTTTTTTCAGTTTTTTTTGTCATATTATTCGTTATTTCCGGGGTTTTATCAAATAAAACAGGGGCATCCCTTTGAAACAGGACACCCCTGTAAGCTACTCGATTTATACTGCTGCGTCAAGTGTTGATGTTAGTCGCCAATGCTGACGAGATTGGAGAACCAATCCCCGATAATCGGCGAGAATTTAACAACCACACCGCTGAATACTACGCTGACCATGGTCATCAGCTTGATCAGGATGTTCAAACTTGGGCCGGAAGTATCCTTGAACGGATCGCCGACGGTATCGCCAACAACGCCGGCTTTGTGTGCTTCAGAACCCTTGCCGCCGTGAGCGCCGTTTTCGATGTACTTTTTGGCGTTGTCCCAGGCACCGCCAGCATTATTCAGCATGATGGCCAGGGAGAAACCAGCGGTTAGCCCGCCTGCCAGCAGGCCCATGACACCGGGAACACCCAGCAAGAGACCGGTCAAGACTGGCACGGCAATCGCCAGAGCGGACGGGACGATCATTTCTTTCTGAGCACCGGCGGTCGAGATGGCTACACAGTTTGCATAGTCCGGCTTGCCGGTGCCGTCCAGAATACCCGGAATTTCCTTGAACTGACGGCGAACTTCGTTCACCATCGCGCCTGCCGCACGACCGACGGCTTTCATTGTCAATGCACAGAAGACAAACGCCATCATCGCCCCGATGAACATACCACAAATCAGCTTCGGGTTCATAATGCTCATATTATAGGCATTGACAAAGTCCATGACGGTTGCAACCTTGGCGGAAGCGGCGGTAAAGGCCATTTCGCCCACATAATAAATGCCATCTTCGCTACCGTCGGCCAGCTTGCCGATCCAGATGCGAATTTCTTCGATATACGCCGCCAGCAGAGCCATGGCGGTCAGAGCCGCTGAACCAATCGCAAAGCCCTTACCGGTTGCGGCGGTGGTATTACCAAGCGAATCCAGTGCGTCGGTGCGTTTGCGAACCTCTTCACCCAGACCGGCCATTTCGGCATTACCACCAGCGTTGTCGGCAATTGGACCGTAGGCGTCGGTGGCCAGTGTGATACCCAGCGTGCTGAGCATACCGACTGCGGCGAAACCGATACCGTAAAGTCCCAAGGAAAGATTGCTGAATCCGCCGGCGAAGGCGAATGCACACATAATACCGACGACGATGGTAAGAACCGACCATCCGGTTGAGAACATGCCGACGGCCAAACCGTCGATGATCGCGGTGGCTGGACCCATGTTACACTGATCGGCAATACCCTTTGTGGGTTTGTATTCAGCCGAGGTGTAATACTCAGTGATCTGACCGATTACGACACCTGCCAACAGGCCGGAAACAACCGAACCGAAGATGCCCCAGGTAATCATATGCACTTGGGCCATAATCGCCAGAGCGACGAGAATCAGAACCGAACTGCCCAGTGTACCTACGAGCAGGGACTTTAAGAGTTGCTTCTGGGTAGCCCCTTCTTTACACTTCACCATGAACATACCAGCAATCGACAGTATAATACCGATGGCCGCGACGAGCATCGGAGCCACAACCGCCATCAGCGGGTCAATGCCGAATTGTTGGAGGGTTCCCATTGAAAGAGCGGCGCCCAGAGCGGCGGTCGCAAGAATCGAACCACAATAACTTTCGTACAGGTCAGCACCCATACCGGCCACATCGCCGACATTGTCGCCGACATTATCAGCGATGGTTGCGGGGTTACGCGGGTCGTCTTCCGGGATACCGGCTTCGACCTTACCGACGAGATCAGCACCCACATCGGCGGCTTTGGTGAAGATGCCGCCACCAACTCGTGCGAATAGGGCTTGCGTTGAAGCACCCATACCGAAGGTAATCATTGTGGTGGTGATTTCGACTATTTTATGATCTGCATGCATGCCTTTTACAACCAAGTCCAGACCAAGGAAAGAAAGACCGTTGGCCATATGTTCGGCTGTGTAAACCAGCTTATCGAGCATCAGATACCACAGAGCGATATCCAGCAGACCAAAGCCGACAACGACCAAGCCCATGACCGCACCGGAGCGGAATGCGACGGTCAAGCCCTTGTTTAAGCTTTCACTCGCACCTTGAGCGGTACGGGCCGAGGCATTGGTTGCCGTCTTCATTCCGAGGAAGCCGCACAAACCGCTGAAGAAACCACCGGTCAGGAATGCGACAGGGACAAACGGGTTCTGGACGCCAATATAGGCCAGCCAGGCAAAGATCGCCAACAAGACGGCGAATACCATCGCAACAACCTTGTACTGACGCATCAGATAGGCATAGGCGCCTTCGCGGACATGTGTCGCGATCTCGATCATCTTTTCAGTACCTTCTGGTGCGCTCATCATCTTCTTATAGAAGTAAACAGCCATAACCAGAGCGGCGACTGAGCAGACAACAGCCAAAAATGGCGTGTATGGCGCAATCTTCCCGGCAAGATCCGTTGCTTGTGCTGTTTCCTCTGCCATTGCTGTTGCGGACAGAGCCAACACAGGCAGTCCCACCGCTACTGATTTCAGTAGTCCTTTCACAGTTACATCCCTTTCGTTTAATATGATAATAAAGTTTTTAATGTTCGTAATTAGTATGCGAAAATCGGACACAGTGTAGCTATTCTAATACGGTTTTCAACCTTTTTATAGGCGGATTCTCATTTTTGATATGGATATTTAAGTGTGATAGTCGGCGTTTATGGTGATGTATTCCCTGCTCAAGTCGCAGCCGTAGCAGAAATCCTGGTGTTTGCCGACATTCAGATTCACAGTGATGGTGTGTTCTTTTTTGGCGATGATCCGGGATACCCGTTTCGCGTCAAAATTAGTCGGTTTTCCATTTCGGAAGACGAAAATGTCCCCGATTTCAACGCAAAGCGTTGCAGGGTCAAGTGTTACGCCGCAGGAGCCGACCGCGACCACAATGCGGCCCCAGTTTGGATCGGCGCCATGGACGGCACATTTGACCAGATCATAATCCGCGACGGCACGGGCGGCCTTGAGCGCATCGCCTTTTCGGGCGGCCCCTTTGACAACAACCTTAAACATTCGTGTCGCGCCCTCGGCGTCCAGAGCCATCTGTTTGCCCAAATTGTTGCAAAGATCCGACAATACCGCAGAAAATTTTCGGTATGCCGCATCCTGTTTTGTGATGGTTTTATTTTTCGCCAGCCCGGAAGCGAGGATCATCGCGGTGTCGTTGGTGCTTTGATGCCCGTCCACTGTCAGCCGGTTCAGCGACAGCCCGATAGCATTTTTCAGGGCTTTTCCCAGCAGTGGTTTGCTGATAGCGGCATCTGTTGTAATGACGCAAATCGTCGTGGCCATATTTGGCCCGATCATGCCCGCACCCTTGGCGGTTCCGGCGATGGTAACGGTTTTGCCGTAAAGATCGAAGGTTCGCACGGCCTGCTTGGCCTTTGTATCGGTTGTCATAATGGCTTTGGCAAAATTCAGGCCGGCTGTCTGGCTATCGCGAAGTAATTTAGCAGCGTTAGTAATTCCGGCGGTAATTTTCGTAATCGGAAGCTGTTGTCCGATGATGCCTGTCGAAGCGATAAGAACCTGTTCGGTTTCAAGGTCCAACTCCTTGGCAACCTTGCTGCACATGACCTTGGCGGCGGCCAGACCTTTGGCACCGGTGCATGCGTTCGCATTTCCGCTATTAATGATGGCGGTGTATATCGGGCTAGTGACAATGTGTTTTTTGCAAATAATGACACCGGCCGATTGAATGGCGTTCGTGGTGAAGACCGCCGCTGCCTTGGCTCCGGTGGGGCAATAGAGCAATGCTAAATCGGGTTTCCCCGATTGTTTGACACCGCAGTGCAGTCCCGCTGCTGTAAATCCTTTTGGTGCTGTAATTGTCTTGTTTGGCATCGATTATCTCCGAATAATAATAACTATTTACGGAATTATTGTTTGATTCTTTCAAGTTATAGAACCGAAGGTTCGTTATACAATAGCCGGGGGTGAAACCCCCGGTTGAGAGTGTCTAATCCTCCAAGCCCCAACGGGGCGACATATCCACTTTAATCCCGAGCATGTCGCCCCGTCGGGGCTAATTGGTACTGGGTATCAGATACCGGTGGTTTTACCACCGGCTATTATATTAAAGCCCTGTCGGGCCAAAAAACTATCTGAACCATTTATCCTTTTTTATTGAGGCATTTCCAATCTTCTTTAACAGTATTCCTGCGGATGCAGGTTGTTTTCAATCCAGATCCCGACGACATTCACATTCGGATACGCCTCTTTTAGGAAAATGACGGATCGTTTGAGCTGTTCTTTTTGGGCATCGTCATCGACCGGGTTTCCGGCGCAGTCCGGATGGGCGCAGATGGCGATTTGGCTGCTGCCGTGATGGTTGACAGAAATATCCGTGCGGGTGATGATCGAATTGAGTGCTATCAGATCAGTCGTCTTGGCAAAAATACGCACTGGCCCCGGCTCGGTAATACAATCCACGAACTCGGCCTTGAAGCGGGTTTGAAGAAACCCAATCACCGGCAACTGGACCCGCCCGTCCATACAGTTTATCGCGGTACAAAAGCTCATCATTTTATCCTTTATAAATAAGCATATTTCTGATAGACAATTATAGCGAAAATTAAATGAAATTTGAAGATGTTTTTTCAAAAACTACGAACCACGAACTACGAACTCTCAAATTGGCCGTCGATTAAGTTTGAGTAACAAGGAGTTTTATGACAACCGAACCGCACAGCCCGCAGATTGAATTATGGCTCAAGCTTATTCGTGCCGAGGGGATTGGGCCGACACTTTTTAAGCGATTGCTGGACTACTTTGGTGGTGTGGAACGCATTTTTACCGCTTCGGTGTTCGAGTTGACGAAGATCGAGGGCATCGGCAATAAAACCGCCGAAAGCATTGCTCAAACCCGTGATGCGTTTGATGCCGACAGTGAACTGGCCCTGGCGGACAAGCTCGGCGTTTGGGTCATCCATTTGCAGGACGAGCGGTATCCGCCGGCGTTGAAAGCGATTTACGATCCGCCGCCGGTGCTGTATATCAAGGGGACGCTCACCCGTGCGGACAATCTGGCGATGGCGATTGTCGGCTGCCGACGGTGCAGTCATTATGGAACCGAACAGGCCAACCGTTTTTCGCATTTGCTCGCCGCGGCGGGGTTTACGATTGTCAGCGGTATGGCCCGCGGCATTGATACCGCCGCCCATCGCGGGGCGTTGGCGACCAAAGGTCGGACGATTGCTGTGCAGGGGTGCGGCTTGTCGAATATCTTCCCGCCGGAGAACGAAAAGCTGTCCGCTCAAATCGCCGAAAACGGTGCGGTGATTAGTGAACTGCCGTTGAGCTATGAGCCGCTGGCTGAAAACTTTCCCGGCCGCAACCGCATTATCGCCGGTCTGTCGATGGGGGTGCTGGTCGTCGAGGCGACTTATCGCAGCGGGGCGCTCATCTCCGCACATGCGGCGATGGACAACAACCGCGAGGTGATGGCGGTTCCGGGCCGGATTGATTCACCGTGCAGTCTGGGCTGTCATAAACTGCTCAAGCAGGGCGCCCGTTTAATTGATGGCATTGACGAGATTATGGACGCGCTGGGCTATGTCGGCGACGGCCTGAAAACACACGCCAGTGCCGCCGCGACCGAAGCCGAGCAGAATGCCCAGGGAACGCTGTTCGATACAACCCGGCTGAATCTGACGGATGCCGAGGAGGCGATTTTAGCTCGGTTGAACTCTGAGCCGGTGCATGTAGAGGAGTTGATCGAACAAACGCAGCTTACCGCCGCCAAAATTCACTCCGGCGTTATCAGTTTGCAATTAAAGGGGCTTGTCAGGCAACTGCCGGGAAATATGATTATGAAGCGACATCAGAATTCTTAGATGGGCTGGAATTAATTGACGACGATGACTGCCGAGACAAGATCCTTGTTTCGTATCTGGTTTATCTGTTCATAAACCCGGGCCATGATGACCGCATCTCGCATGCCGGAGACGGTTTCAACAGACTTTGCCAGATAATACTCACATCGCGCGTTCCTCCCTTGCTGTTTGCTCAAGCGGGCCACCGCCAGCCAGGTGTCGATCAATTGGAGATGATAGCGACCGTAAATTTCAGTCTTTATCTTCAATGACTCAGACAGCAGCCGGTCCGCTTCTTGTGTGTCCTCCCGAACCATATGCAGATGGGCCATCTTTTCGAGAACATTAGCGGTCATCAAATGCTGCGTGCCATAAGATTGCTCATAGATATCCAGCGCCGCTTGGTAATTATTGTATGCCTGCTCCAAATTTCCCTCGCCAAACCGCAAATTTGCCAATTCCAAAATGAAGGGAGCCATTTCCTTATTTCGTACATCATAGTGATTCAGCATAATGCCGACCGCCTGTGATAAAGCAGTTTCCGCCTGCGACAGATCGCCCTGCCGCTGGCAGACATCACTGAGCATTCGAAGCGTATGAGCCACATAGGGATGGTCATCAAAAAGAGCTTGTTTCTGGAGTTTAACACCCTTTTCCAGGTATTGGTGGGCTTGTGTCAGCAGGCCTTCATAACTGCAAACCGTCCCCATATCGATCAGGCACAATGCCATTTCACCGGTGTCCGCTTTCTGCGAGCGTCCTTGCCGCAATGCCTGACCCGCAAGCGAATGGGCTTTTTCGTATTCACCAAAAGCCATATAGCCCCGAGCCATTGTTCGTAATGTCTTTATGGACAACGACTCATCGTGATGACCCGCATAAACGGGGCCGATCAAAACACACAATAACAAAACGAAAAGCGCCTTTTTTAGCTTCAAATAATATCTCGGAGCCATCTTCAATTCCTTAATAATTGCAGAGATACAGAGATTGCACTTCCCTGTAAAAAACGCCCGCTCCTCCGAAGGATAAAGAACTCGTACCCCCGGTGAGAAATAAAACAAATATCCTCAAACAGATATTACATTATCGGACATCTTTTTGCAATACTTTAGCGCTTATTTTCTGGCAAATTAGACAAGTTAGGCAAATTGCATATGAGCGGCGTTTTTTGGTGATTTCCAGATAACTCTTTTTTGTAAAGAGGGTTATAGTTTTATCGCAAGTGGGATTGTGAAGCAGCTTAGGGTGTTTCAACTGATTAATGATTATTTTGTGCGGGACATGGCGTGTTTCCAGGCATCGGTGTTTTTAAGACAGGATATTACAGCTTTGGTGGATGCAGGATAAGAGGGTGCTCATGTTTTCCGGTTCTGTGATGACTGCGTCGAAGCCCTTGATTTTCAGGGCGGCGGCTTCTTTGGGACCGAGTCCGCCGGCAAGGGCGACGAGTGTGCAGTTGGCAAGATCATCGCAATCGCGGACATATCCGCACAAATTAGCCGAATCGATATCGCTGCTCATCAAGTCGATCAGGATGATATTGGGCGAGAACTTCAGGGCCATTAAGCCCGCGTCGAAGCTGTTGTGGGCGCATTGAATCTCAAAGCTGCCCTGGGTTTGGAGTTGGTTGGCGAATCGCCGGGCGTATTCGGTCCGGCTGTCGATAATCAGAATGCGAAGTTTGCCTTTTTCCACCTCGCCGGTCGGGATGTCGTGGGCTTTCATAAAGCGGATCAGCTCAGTCTGTGGGATGCGGCGATCTTTCGAACCTGGTATTCGGTATCCGCCAAGCCGTCCGGAATCGAACCATTTTGTAACCGTTCGCGGGGCGACATTGCAAAGCTGTGCGACCTGTCCGGTTGTTAAGACATCTTTTTTTCGCATTCTATCAGGACTCCAAAACGGCACAGGGCCGACACTTTCGACGATTCATTGTTCAAGGGGCCGCTTCCTGTTTTCGGCCTTTTCTGTATCGGTTCAGGGCCGCTGTGAAATAACCAAATAGAGGCCAAGACAGCGATTTTGTATAAAAAACGGTGATCGCCGCCGTAATTCGTCCGATAAAAGAACTTTGCTGTGCAAGCATCCAGGGTGATAAAGGCCCCCGAGAACAGATTACGCCGCCGCGATTAAAATCTTGCAAAATGATTGGATAACGGTATGATAAGGGCCGGACAGCGGGGGCAACTTCGAGCCAAGCTAACTTCCATTGGATACATAATGGACCAAGAGGTGCGATTACAGGATATTGAACGGCCATGAGTAAGCGGCAGATCGAAGCGGTTATTTTTGACCTTGGCGAAACCCTGCTGAACTTTGGCAGGTTGGATAAGGATGCGTTTTTTGATAAAGCGCTGCTTGACTCTTACGATTACCTGAAAGAACTTTTGCAGCCGGTCGGCTCCTATCGAGCGTATCGGTTCTTTCACAAGTGGGGGATTCGATGGCATCTGCTGCGATCCTGGATGTCCGGCAACGATTTTGATTCGCTGGAACTGCTCAAGGGCTACGGCCAAAAACGAGGTTTTCATCTGGACGAATCGCAGTGGGAAGAACTCCACTGGCGATGGTATCAGGGATTGAGCGAGGTGGCCCAAATTGAGCCGGGAACAGCCAATGCCCTGCACCAACTTAGTGGGATGGGCCTGAAAATCGGTTTGCTGTCCAATACCTTTGTCCATAAAAGCTGCCTCGAACGGCATTTGGAGAGTGAGGGGTTGTTACGATATTTGCCGGATCGTTTCTATTCATACGATTTTGATTATCGCAAGCCGGATGTTCGGATTTTTCAGGAGGTCGCTGATAAAATGGGCGTTGCTGCCGAGCGGACGATTTATGTGGGCGACCGTGTGGATAATGATGTCGAGGGGTCGCTGGCGGCGGGAATGCTGCCGGTTTTGAAAAAGGCATACACGAACGAAAAAACGAAGACCCCGGCCAGCGTCCAAAAGATTACAACAATCGCCGAACTTCCGGAACTGATTCGACAAATGTGCAAAATTCCGTGCTCTCAGGAGAAAATAAAACAGCAATCCATCTGCAAAGAAAGATAACAAAATGAAAGATAAGGCGTTTCAAAAGTGTATCAACCCTCAATGCGGCCGTGAATTTGGCAGCCGAGAGGTGTTTTTTAAGTGTCCGGCGTGTGGTGATCTGCTGGATATCAAGTACAACTGGGATCGCATCGAACGGCCGTCAAAGCTGAGCGATTTTTCCAAGCGATGGTCGGCGCGGAACAATCGGCTGGATTTTTCCGGCGTGTGGCGGTTTCGTGAATTGCTGGATTTTTGTCCTGATGAGGACAAAGTCAGTGTGGGTGAGGGCCAGACGCTTTTGCAGTCCGCTTGCGGGTTGGCAAGTGATCTAGGGATGAAGCCGGGTGGTCTGTTCCTGCAATATGAAGGGATGAATCCGTCCGGTTCGTTTAAGGATAACGGGATGACGGCAGCGTTTAGCCATGCCAAGATGGTGGCCGCCGCCGCGAGTGCGTGTGCCTCGACGGGCAACACTTCGGCCTCGATGGCGTTGTATGCTCATTCCAGCGGGATCAAGGCGACGGTGTTCATCGGTGAGGGCAAGATTGCTTTCGGTAAGCTCAGTCAGGCGATGGATTACGGGGCGCATACGATTCAGGTGGCCGGCGATTTTGATGATTGTATGCGGCAGGTGCAGGATGTTTGTACCGAGCTGAATATTTATCTGGTTAATTCGCTTAATCCGTTTCGGCTGGAAGGGCAGAAAACGATTATGCTGCGGATCATCGAAGGGCTTGGCTGGGAAGTGCCGGACTGGATCATCGTCCCCGGCGGCAATCTGGGTAACAGCAGCTCATTCGGTAAGGCGTTTGCCGAGTTGAAAGAGCTGGGTTTGATAGACCGTGTGCCGCGGCTGGCGGTAATTAACGCCTCCGGTGCTAATACGCTGACCGAATTGGTCAACGAGAAAGGTCTGCGATGGAACGGCGGCGATGTCGATCAGCAGGTGATTGATGACTATTACGACAACTTAGATGCGACGAACTATCGGCCCGATACCATCGCTTCGGCGATTGAGATTTCACGGCCGGTCAATCTCAAAAAGTGTCTGCGGGCGCTGGATATTTGTGAGGGTGTGGTGCTGGATGTGTCGGATGAGGAAATTCTTGATGCGAAGGCACAAATTGGTGCGTGTGGTCTTGGCTGTGAACCGGCTTCGGCGGCGACTATCGCCGGACTTAAACATTTGCTGGCCAACGGCACGGTGGATAAAGATGCCCGTGTGGTGTGTGTTTTGACCGGCCACTTGCTCAAGGATCCCGACGCGACGGTGAACTATCACGGTAAGGCGGCGCGCGAGTTTTCGAATCCGCCTGTGCAGGTCGAGAACGATTTTCAGAAAATCATCGCGCTTATAAAATCATAGCGGCTTGTGGCGGAGGAACCCCGAATGAACTTAGGGCGGTCAAGCCGCAACCAAATAGACGATTGAGATTACAGAAGTAAAATAGTAGTATCCTTATTTTGTCAACACTAACAAATAGAAAGGAT
>NBLM01000055.1 GCA_002084585.1 Planctomycetales bacterium 4572_13
CGCTTGCTTAAAAACAACCGAAATCGGCACACCGACCCCGCGCGTTCAGTACAACAAGGTTTTCGAGATGGCAAAACATCTCGAAAAACCATTATTCGTTGCCAAATGAATGATATCGCAATCCACTAAAGCATTTTAAAATAAGGAGTTACGGTTTATCTGAAAAAATAAACATACATTCAAGTCCCACCTCCGGTATTGCGTTTTAATCCCCCCTAAACCCACATCGTATAAAGCACAGTGTCTTTTTTTGTACCGCGTTACCTACGCATCAACCGGAAGCCCCTTTATTTTGTGGTAGATCTGAAACATCTTTCCTGAGGTGCTTCTGAAAAATTGATGCCTGTACCAAAAGTAGTCATTCAACAGTTATTGCCTCAATCCCAGTATTTTCGAGGCATTCTCGAAAAAATATTTTTTCTGGATGTCTTCGGGCAGGCCCATGCTTTTATGAGCCGCCAGCGTCGTCTCCTGATCCGTCCACGGGGAATCTGTTCCAAAAAGGATATGCTCCGGTGAATGCTCCAAAAGCATCTTTCGGACTCGCTCTGGCCCCAGATATTCAATCGAAAAGGAGGTTTCCATATAAATGGGCTTGCCGATCAAATAGCGCTGGACATCATCCCACTGCTGCCATCCGCCCAAATGCGTCGTAATCAACTTCATCGCCGGAAACCGCTGCACGAGATCCCATATTTGCTTTGGTGTGGCCCTGTCAATGCGGTCAAAGGCGAAATCGTACCCCGTATGCATGGTCAGCAACAACCCTTCGGCCTGGATGGCTTCAAACAGCGGGTACAAGTTTGGGTCGTCCAGATAGAAATCCTGGTAGTACGGGTGCATCTTAACACCCTTTAAGCCGGATTGAGCAATCTGGTGAATATGCTCAACGGCAGCGGGATCCTGCGGGTGTACCGATGCAAGAGGAATAATGCGGTCCGAACAAATCTGCTGCGACCATCGGAAGATCGCCTCAAACTGCGCCGGCTTTGTCGCAATGCTGCAAAGAACACCTGCCTCAATACCATTCGCATCCATCGAAGCAACAAGCGAGTCCACCCTGCCGTCCAGAAACGAATGAACCTCATCCGCCTGCGAAGCCAACTTTGCCACGGCCTGTTTAGCCAAAGCATCCGGGAACGCGTGGGTATGGAAATCAATCAGTCTGTTTGTCATTTGAGGTTGTACATCTAAAAATAAAGGCACACTCACACACCAAGAGTCTGTATTATCTCATCCACCTCAATCAATTCAAGCGGACCCGTTCATTCACCGGGCCTTTGCGTCACAGAACAAACAGCTTAGCAGGGCTTAACCTCTGTTGCTTCCAGTCCTTTTTTGCCCTGCGCGGCTTCAAATTCGACTTTCTGACCATCATTCAATGTGCGAAAGCCCTCCGTTACGATGCTGGAGTGATGCACAAACAAATCGTCTCCGCCCTCTTCTGGAATAATGAAACCAAAACCCTTTTTCTCGTCAAACCACTTTACTGTACCAACTGCCATAAAACAAACTCCTGAGGGCAAACTCGCCCAGCAAAAACCTCCCCTCACCATTTAACCAGAGCCAACCCGAGAGGAGCAAGGCGGCCCCTTAATACTTAGGGTAAATTAGAACTTTTTCATCCCGAAAAGGCAAATGATTTTTATATTTTTTTTACTTTTCCTCATTTTTTTCTGTTTTTTTGGTATTTTTGCGAAATCAGAGGGGTTTTATTCGGTATTCGGAGGGTTTGAGCGATGCTGCTTTGTCCTTGATCGCCTCTTTTTGTCTCGCAATCGTTTTTCGATGACACTTTTTGGAATCCGCGTTTTTTTTCTTCTCCGTTTCGGTTTGATCGCGGCGGCAATCAACTCCGCCATCCGCCGCAATGCCGCATCGCGATTCGCCATCTGAGATCGGTATTGCTGGCTTGAAACCTGAAGGACGCCCTGCTTATCCATTCGGTTTTTCAAAATAGTGGACACGGTTCGTTTTTGGGCTTCGGAAAAACACGAACACCGGCGGACATCAAGAAAAATGCTGACCCGTGTATTGAGTTTGTTGACATGCTGGCCGCCGGGGCCGGAACTGCGAGAATAGGACATATTCAAACAGCCAGACGGAATGCTAATCTTCGGATTGATGTAAAGGTCTTCCATATTGCAAAATACCGCCCCGCTCAACATTAGAGTACGATTCGGTATCCTTTGCCGTGTACTGTTTTAATAATCTTTCTCGCGTTACCGAGCTTCTTCCGCATCGCCGCGACATGAACATCTACGATTCGCTCGTTGGGACTCTGGTCCACCGACCCCAGCTCGATACGCAGTTGCTCACGCGAAAGAATCTCACCAGCCGCCTTGATCAGGGACAAAAGAATCGTAAACTCAGCGGGTGTTAAATCGACGGGTTCGCCCTCTGCAAACGCCTGTCTGCGCGAAGGAAACACGCGGACCGGACCGGCCTGTAGTATCTCTTTGATTTCCGACGATGCGGGACAGGCCCGGCGCAGCAGTGCGTCGATCCTTGCCAAAAGTATTTTTGTACTGAACGGCTTGGTGATGTAATCGTCGGCACCGACACTCAAGCCCACGACGACATCGGTTTCACTGTCTTTGGCTGTCAATAAAATGATGGGGATATGCGATGTTTCGGCTTCGTGTTTGAGCTGGGTCGTCAGTTTGATCCCAGAAATATCGCCCAGAATAATATCCAGCAGAATCAGATCGGGCTTTTGGGCCGCGATCATCGCCAACGCATCGGACCCAGTGGCGGCTGTCTGGACACTGTACCCCTCCTGGCTCAGCGCCATATCCAGCAACTCAAGTAAGTCCTTCTGGTCATCGACAACTAAAATTTTCGTGTTCATTTAACCACCTTCGGCGGAGTTTTTTTGTCCACCAGATTTCACACCATTGACACTGATTTCCAAAAACAACTCAAAAGAAAACTGCGTGGACACAGCCCACCCTACAATCAAATTCATCGGTTTTTAAGCACACCGACTATAATAAAATCGTGCCAACAGCTATAAATCGAGCTTTATGCATTTAGTTTTTTGTTTAGAATCTGCGAGACAACTTTCGGATTGGCCTGGCCCTTACTTTTCTGCATGACTTGGCCCATCAGAAACCCTGCCGATTTTTTTGCTTTTTTCGGGTTATTTTTCGCATCCTCAACAGCCTTGGGGTTTTCGGCAATAACCTGATCGATCAGCGTTTCGATTTCGCCGGAATCACTTTTCTGAATCAGGTTCTTTTCTTCGGCAATCTTTTTCGGATTTTCGCCGGATTCTGCCATCATCTCAAAAATCGTGGTCGCCGCCGATGCGCTGACATCGCCAACATCGGCCATTTTTGCGAGATCAGCCAACGCTTCATCCGTAATATTGAGCTGGTCAACGGGTACGCCCTTCTCCTTGGCCAGCTTCAAGCCGGTCTGTGTCAGCAAGTTACAGACGCGCTTGACAGTGGCTCCGAGTTTGACGGTTTTGTCAAAGAACCCCGCCGTTGCGCGATCGGCGGTCAGCACGCCCGCATCATAATTGCTCAGGCCGTACTCACTGACAAATCGTTGCTGCATTTGAGACGGCAGCTCACACAAACGCGATTTGATCTCGCCGAGCCAATCGGCATCCACTTTCACCGGCACCAGATCGGGATCGGGAAAATAGCGATAATCATGGGCCTCTTCTTTTTCACGCTGCAGAACGGTCATCTGGTTGTCATCGTCCCAGCCATAAGTGGCTTTATTGCCCATTTGCATCGTCTTGCCGGTCTCGACAAATTCCTGATACTGCCGGCGGGCCTCATAAGCAATGCTGCGTTCGACCGCACGAAAACTGTTGAGGTTCTTGACTTCGCTGATCGGGGTCTTAAATATCTGGCCGTCGCGCGTAATGTGCAGATTGATATTCGGCTCAAACCGCATATGCCCCTTTTGCATATCCGCCTCGGACACGCCGAGATAGCGCACGATCCGCTGGAGTTCTCTCGCCAATGCCCCCACTTCTTCGGCACTGTTCATATCCGGTTCGGTTACAATCTCCAGCAATGGTGTTCCAGCACGGTTCAGATCAATCGCCGAAAAGTTTCCCAGTGTATGTGTGTTCTTGCCCGCATCTTCTTCCAAATGGGCGCGGGTAATGCGAATCTTTTTTGTGGTTCCATCGGCAAGCGGAATTTCAATATAGCCATGTTCACTGAACGGAAGGTCATACTGACTGATCTGATAATTTTTGGGCAAATCGGGGTAATAATAGCTCTTGCGGTCCCACTTGGTAAACGGCGCAATCTTACAATTCAGCGCCAGCCCGGTCAGGATGGAATACTCCAGGGCCTTCTTGTTCATCACCGGCAAACTGCCCGGCATCCCCAGACACACCGGACAGGTATGCGTATTCGCCGTATCACCATAGGCCAACTCACAGCCGCAAAAAATCTTCGTCCGAGTGGCCAGATGAACATGAATCTCTAACCCGACGATTATTTTGTATTGTAAATCCATTCTTTATTCCTTTTTTTGCCACAGAGGACACAGAGAACTCAGAGTTTTTTATCATTATTATTTTCTTACGAAAATATTCATAAAGACATTATGAAGAAATTCGCCAATCGAGGCAAAAACCAATCCGGGCAACCACCCACCTATTGAACCCAGGATGAAACCGAAGCTATCATAATCAACAGGTTCTCCTGTCACTTTCGCTGTTAAACTTGCTATTCCTGGAATGAAAATCCCGTAAATAAATATTACAATACTCCAAACAATCCAAGTAAACCAGAATCCTTTCTTGAAGTTGCCCTTGAACAAGCAATACCCAAAGGGGACGACAAACAGTAGAACAAGAACTAGTATTCGTATTGTTTGAAGTAAAATATAATACCCATTCATTTATTTTCCTCTGAGTTCTCTGGGTCCTCTGTGGCAAGAAAAATCAAACAGACACACGCCTTACTCCATCTATCAGCCGTTTTTCGGAAAAGTTGATAATCAGGCCGCGCTTTAAGTTTATTGCCTTCAAATACGAAATCGTTTGTGAAAGCACGACATTTTGTGGCGTTGCAACCGCCTTTAATTCCACGACAACCTCATCTTCCACCAGCGAATCGAGTTTAAATCCTTTGATTTTCCGCTCTTTGTAAACAATATCCGTGGGTACTTGTCTTCGGTATCGGATACCCTGCAATTCAAATTCATGACACAGGGCTTCTTCGTAGATGGACTCCAAAAGCCCCGGCCCTAATTCCCTATGGACCTCAATCGCCGCACCAATAATCTTTTCTGTAAGTGAATCAGCCATAATTATTTTTTCTCTGAGTCCTCTGTTGCCTCTGTGGCAAAAAAAGCGATCACAGAGGTGGTTTCTTTGTGTGCCAATCTGTTTCTTTCTCGTACATTCGCGCAATTCGCAACAGCTTATCTTCGCTGAACGGCTCCGAGACGATCTGCAATCCAATCGGCAGATTCTTTTCATCGAAACCGCAGGGGACACTGATGCCCGGCACGCCCGCCAGATTGACCGCGATTGTATAAACATCCGCCAGATACATCTGCAGCGGGTCGTCCGTTTTTTCGCCGATCTTAAATGCCGTGGTCGGGCTGACCGGCAGCATCAAACAATCTGCCTGCTTGAACGCATTCGTGAAATCCTGGCGAATCAGATTCCGCACCTTCAGGGCCTTGAGGTAATAGGCATCATAGTAACCGCTGGACAGTGCATAAGTTCCCAGCATAATTCGCCGCTTGACCTCGGTGCCAAACGCTTCACTCCGCGACTTCGAATAGACCTCAACATAGTTCTCCGCATCAGGACTGCGATGGCCGTAATGTACGCCGTCATACCGTGCCAGATTGCCGGATGCCTCGGCGGTCGCAATCACATAATAGGTACTAATCGCATAATCAAAGTGCGGCATCTCGATCTCGATAATCTCCGCACCCAGCGACTGATAAATCTCCAATGCTGCTTGCGTCGCCGCACGAACCGCCGCATCCGCAGCATCGTTCAACGCCGGCACAACCGCAATCTTCAAGCCCTCAATCGGCGATTCCAAGTCGGTGAGATAATCCTTGAGCGGGGCATCCGCTTCGGAGATTGATGTACTGTCCCGCTCATCGTGTCCGGCAATCACATTCAGCGTCAGTGCCGCGTCAGTTACATTGCGGGCCAGCGGGCCGATCTGATCCAAACTGGAGCCATAGGCCACCAGTCCATACCGTGAAACCCGGCCGTAGGTCGGCTTTAAGCCCACCACACCGCAAAACGATGCGGGTTGGCGAATCGACCCGCCGGTATCCGAGCCGAGCGAAACACTGCATAATCCCGCCGCGACTGCCGCCGCGGAGCCACCGCTGCTTCCGCCGGGAACACGGGTTGTATCCCACGGATTAACCGTCTGCTTGAGGGCGGAGTTTTCGGTACTGGAACCCATCGCAAACTCGTCGAGGTTACACTTACCAACAATCACCGCATCGGCGGCCCGTAATTTTTCGACCACATGGGCATTGTACGGAGCATTAAATTTTTCAAGCATCTTCGACCCACAGGTCGTCGCGACAAAATCCGTACACATATTATCTTTGACCCCCACCGGCACACCCGCCAACGCCCCCACCGATTCACCGGAGGCGATTTTCGCATCCACTTGTTTGGCCTTTTCAAGTGCCTGCTCTTTACAAAGCGACAGGTAAGCTCCGATATTCGGTTCAATTTTCTCAATGCGGTCAAATACTGCCTGTACAGCATCAACACTCTGAACCTCTCCGGCCGCGATTTTATCTCTTAGTTGTTTAGCTGTATCCATATTCTCTCTCTTTTCTTATCCGCTTACACAGAACAACAAAAGCTGCCAGCGGCCTGAAAGGCCAAAATAATATAGCCCTGGGCTAAAAATTCTGTGACCATTTTTAATCCCAAAATCTGTAAAATCTGTGGACGATAACTACGCCCCGGAGTTGTCGTCCAGGATTTTGGGCACTTTGAAATACTCATCTTCGCGATCAGGGGCATTCGCGAGAGCCATTTCATTCGACAGAGACGGCCTCGGAACATCTTCACGAAAAATATTATGCACCGGCAAACAATGCGCCAACGGCTCGACATTATCCGTATCCAGTTCATTCAACTTCTCAATATACTCAAAAATTGCCGAAAGCTGCGTGCTGAATTGGGACACTTCATTCTCTGTCAACTCAAGCCGAGACAGTTTTGCAACCAGTTGAACCTGTGCTTCGTCAATTTTGTTCGACATTATGTTTCCTCTTTCTTCTCAATCCCTAAACCTGTGTAATCTGTGGACCAAAAAATAAAAAAAGCGAGGCCGAAATATCAGCCCCGCTTTGTATGCGACTCACTCATTAAAACTTAAACCCCTTGCATTAGCCAGTTGCCTGTTCAGCGGGCTTGTAGTTCCGCTTCGGCGGCTTAACCACCAAGCCCATCTTCAAGGCCTTAGCCGAGACCTTGATCCGGCAAACCTTGCCATCGACAATCGCCCGGACTTTCTGGATGTTGGCTTTGAATTTTCGCTTGGTAACGCCAGTGATCTTTTTACCCACACCACCTAAGTACTTAGCTTTACCGCGGCGGCTGATACTTCTGCCAGCGGATGTTTTCTTACCTAAAAAGTAACATTCTCGTGCCATTTTAAACTCCTGAATTATCTCGATCAGCATTCTGGCTGATCGTCTCTATTTCCTACAACGCTAAAGCCCTACAACTATAAAGATTTGAGACACCTTTTCAAGCCCTTTTTTGGATAAAATTTCAAAATGAGGACGATTTTAGAGCGGTAGCGGTCTATTTTTCTTGATTTTTGCACCAATTCCCTTACTTTTGCCCCTATGCAAACAGAAAAACAAAATCTAACTACTCCCAAACGCATCCTGATTACCGGCTGTTCAAGCGGTTTTGGACTGCTGACAGCGGTCGGTGCGGCCAATCGTGGCCATGATGTTATCGCCACGATGCGGAACCTGAACAAAAGCCAACCCCTTCAGGATGCCTTAAAGGCAGAAAATGTGTCCGCCCGGATCGAGCAACTGGATGTAACCGACCCTGATTCAATCCGCCAACTGGTTGAAAAAGTCGGCCCCGTTGATATTTTGGTCAACAACGCCGGAATCCTGATTACCGGATCATTTCTGGACCAGACCGATGAGGAGATGCGGCGGGTCTTCGAGACAAACTATTTCGGGATCGTTAATCTGACAAAAGCATTTACACCCGGCATGATCAAGCGAAAAAGCGGACGGATCATCAATATCGCTTCATTGGCTGGACTGATTGGCCACCCGTTTAACGCCGCTTATGCAGCCAGTAAGCATGCCTTAGTCGGCTTCACGAAGTCCATTCGCGTTGAACTGATGCCGTTCGGGATCGATGTGATTTCCATTGAACCGGGATACCACCGAACAGAAATCATCGGCATCAACGCCAATCAATCGGAAAACTTTTATAATCGAAGAAGCCCTATGTTTGAATGGAACCGCGGCTTTTTGCGAACGATGTTTGATGAGATCATCCCCCGTGCGGGAACTGCGCAGGATGCAGCGGACCTTATCCTGAGAGTCATGACCCTTGAGGCGCCTAAATCGCATTATCTCATCGGCAAGGATGCGAGATTTGCCACGATGCTGCAATGGCTGGGACTCGGCGGATGGCTGGAAAAGAAGATGTACCGTGAAATCCGCCGAGCCAGACGGCTTGAAAATAAACGCGAGGCCGAGAAAAAAGCCCGCCGCAAACAAAAGAAGATTCAAAGTCCATAATTGATCTGTACTCAAGATGGACAACCGCTATGAAAGCCAAAATACTTTTGGTCAATCCGCCGATCTTTGATTTCGCCGCGTATGATTTCTGGCTCAAACCCTACGGCCTGCTTCGTGTTGGTGGTTTATTGCGACCGGTCGCGGAGGTGTCTTTATTCGACTATATGGACCGCCTGAGTCCTGTCTTTGACCTTGAATTAAAAGCCAAAACAGACTGTTACGGCAAAGGCCCCTATCCATCGGAGATTATCCCAAACCCCGCCGCACTACAGGATGTCCGGCGACATTACCGCCGGTTCGGCATCGCCCGCGAGGTCTTCAGGAATTACCTTACGAAAAATGAGCCTTTTGATTTTGTGCTCATCCAAACCGTTATGACCTACTGGTATCTTGGCTACCGGGAAGCAATCGAAGATATTCGGCAATTCTGCCCAAAAGCAAAAATCGTCCTTGGCGGCTTTTATGCAACCACCTGCAACGACCACGCAAAATCACTGGGGGCCGATGTTGTTATTTCCGGCGACAATTTCGACCCGCTGTGGGAATTGATCGGACAAAAGCCCCCTGCTGAACCCCAAACTCCGGCTTGGGAGCTATACCCGAAGCTAAAAGCCGCCGTCATGACACTCACACACGGCTGTCCGTTCAAATGCAGCTACTGTTTCATACCACAGTCAAATATGAAGTTTGAAACCCGCTCTCTTGATATATGCCTTAATGAATTAAAATACCTCGTCGGTCTGGGAGTCGAAAATATCGCCTTTTATGACGATGCCCTGTTGTATCAAGCCGAACAAATTTTACTGCCCTTCCTGGGGGCCGCCATCGATCATCAAATCAGTGTGAATTTCCATACGCCCAACGCCATGCACGCGCGGTATATGACGGCTGAAGTTGCCCAAACAATGGCACACGCCGGAGTCAAGACATTTTATCTGGGCTTTGAAAGTCGCAGCGAGGCATTTCACAAAGAAACGGGGTCAGAAAAAGTGGTTTCCGATGAATTGGCCGCCGCCGTTGAGAACCTGCGTTCCACCGGTGTATCGGCGCAAAATATCACGGCCTACGAAATCCTGGGCCACCCGCTAAGCAATCTCCAGCAATTGGAAGATTCGATGCGATTTGTTAACAGTTTGGGAATTCGAATTATGCTCAGTGATTTTTCACCCATTCCCGGCACACCCGATGGCGAACTATGCCGCGAATACACTGATCTGGACGAACCGCTGAATCATAATAAAACCGCGTTTCCTATTCGCTTTCTTGGCTTTGAAAAAGTAAACTATTATAAAAATTTATGCGGGCAATTGAATCGCCGCTTGTGACCATCCTGACTGTCCGCCTGACAGTCCTAAACCTCCTTTATAGAATAGGCCGAGGAGAGATGTTTTTCATGAAAAGAAAGCGCCGAATTGAAACGATTACAACAAGACATGTATGCCTGTGGCCAGGCGGGGTTGCCGCAAATTATTAAACTGTACGGACAAAATGGCGTAATCTATAACTACATTGAAGCGAAAACATTAGACGAAAAGCCAAACCTGCCGGATAATTTCTTTGACAAACTGCAA
>NBLM01000117.1 GCA_002084585.1 Planctomycetales bacterium 4572_13
GCGATGGGTAAACTGAGCAAAAGCCATGATGCGAAAATGTTCCGCACAAGAAAAAAACTTAACTTTGTGATTGCCGCGATACTGCTTTACTATCGAGTGAAATCGCCACCAAGGCAAATAATCCATTATCTGCGAGAATACCATTTTTCCAGAATTCATTGTAACCTCTTTTTAAGAGCGGATTATACAATGAGTCCGAGTTCAAATCGGAAAGAGCCTGTTTTGAATGTAAATTCTTATTTCACAAGATGTTACCCATCGCCAGACTCACAACATCCGGACAGTAGTGATTTAACATGTTATTACCAATTTAAAGGATTGTATGATGATTGCCTTAGCTGATAATAAGGGTGCTGCATATACAGGTCGTCTATCCGACGACGGCGGCTTGGACGAATTCTTCGAGAGTTTAGCGACTTTATCAGTCAGCTTCGTTACTTGTTTAGTCAGCTTGGCGTTTTTCTCGACAAGTGCTTCGTTGACTTTAATAAGTTCAGCAACTTGTTTTTCAAGTTCGGCAATGCGTCGGATATAAAATTGTTCTGTTTTGGAAGTCAAAATTCGTCCTCAAGTCTGGCGACCGGTTTATTATCGGATAAATCTTTGGCTTTACTTGAGAAGAATACTGATATGCTGTCTTGAGTGTGCTATAATCTACCAAGTTTTAAACGGGCATTTTGACATTGAGTGCGTTGCTCAATACCCTCAAAATACCCGTGAGCGGTTGGGTAAAAGTTTTCAGACACACATCGCCGCATGCGATTCCTTTAATTCAAAATTCATGATTCAAAACTATTTCTTGCCGTCAAGACGCCGGTGGAAGGTGCGGAGCATTTTGTTGTAACGGTTCTTGAAATAGGGGCCCTTGCGGTGATGCCGTCGCATTGAGTCCAGATCGATCAGAACCGGCTGGCCCTCTGAGATAATCATATTGGACGATTTCATATCCGAATGGGTCAGGCGGTTTTGGCCCAATTGCTCCAGGATTCCCTCGGCTTTTTGAACAATCTCATGCCGCTGTTGCGGCGAGCAGTTCGGGTCGTTCATCGGCACATAGAGCAGCGGTCCGGCAACAAACGCATTGATAATATATGACTGCCGAATCATGCCGAACCGGCGTTCCTCGACGATGCCAAGCGGGGCGGCACAGCCGATACCCGCCGCTGTCAGCAGATGGCCAAACCGCCAGCACTTCTTTGCCCGGCTGCCTTTGATCGTGTGCCGAAGCGAGTGCCAAAGTCCCTGATAATTGTACCGTTTAATGACAATGTCCCAACCGTTATACACACATCGCACAACGCGGGTACTGATACCGTCTTTCAGGACGATCCCGGCCTCCATCAAGGCATCCAGCTTTTTTGTAAATTTGCGAGAACCCAGTTGATCGAAGAAAGGCCTCTGAAAAATGCTAACATAGTGTTCATGTCTGATCTTCGCGGTGTGTTTAGATGTTCGCAGGATTTTTTTCAGATGGCGTTTGATTGCGAGGTGTCGTTTTTTTGCTGCCAGTTTTTCGATTTTCTGTAATGTAGGATTGTCGAGTTCCCATCCGCGAACTTTGAAATAGGTATTCAGAAGTTCAGCTTTATTTTCCTGAAAAATACCTGACCGGCCCGCAAAGAGTCCTGCCAGTTGCCAAAGACTCTTCTGTTTATTGAGGGGGCTTGAATAAAAATGTATCTGTGCGGGATCGATTGCGTAAACCATGCTTCCATCCCAAAGAAAATTACCTAAATTGAAATCTCGTTGGTCAATGCCCGCTTGATGCATTTTTGCAATAAACTCAAAGAATCGTTTTAAAATGGAGATAGTCTCTGCTGTTTCTTTGGCGTGGTCAATGACCGCAAACAGTTCTTGGGCATTTTTGATCTTTTCCAGGACCAGTACATAGTCTCCATTCTCGTTTTTCCCTTGAGCCAGAATCGTTGGAGTTGCCAGTCCCCGGGAGGCCAGTTTCCGTAACCCACGCGATTCCCGATGATAGTGACGCTTTCCATGCAGCTTTGAAAGAAATATTTTTATGATTGCGATCTGGCCGTTGCAATGTCCCTCATAGACTTCCCGCAATCCTGAAATTATGCGGATTAGGTGTTGGCAATGAATGGCCGTTGCTTTTGGATTTCCGCTATTATGCGAATTCATAATTTCAAAAGTGTATTCCATAGACTTAACTTACCTTTATTTTCCAACGATATCTTTAGTCTGCCAAGGATAACCCACTGGCTTCAGCCGGTGGTAATTGAGTTTTGTAAAATGCAACGATCTGCGGGGTGCATAAGCCGTGTTTTTCGAACATCAACCCCGCCTCAAAGGCGCGATTGGCCCGGCTGGAACGAAACAGGCGTTTGGCCGCGTCGATTATAGAACGACGGAGATATTTCTTAAGATAAAGGAGTTGTTCCCCTGTTTCTGATGCAATCGAATAGCGATAGACCTCAGCCATATCCGACGAGCGAACTTTCTTAAACGGCCCGCGCCGATCATCAACTGCATTTGCATCGACCAGACAGGCCAGGGGAACCTGCTTCAAATTGGCGTGGACAAACCCCACCCACCCATCTTCACAGACGCTTCTATAATTTTCCACTCGTTCCATAAAACTTCTCAGTTCTCAGTTTGAAAGTTCGTAGTAAAAAACACCATTTTCTCTCTAAATCCAGCTAATCCCGTCTGTAAATTTCGTGTTATTGGTGGCTCAAACCAATTGACAATCGTCCATCGTCATTTGTCAATCATATTTTACATTCCGGATTCTTTCCGAAATCCCTTCGATAGGTCCAGATGGCCCGCCGCCGTACCGCTTTCCAGAAGCGTTTATCCTCGGCCAGTGTCTGCCGCAGTGTCTTGCCGGTATAGTCGCGCATAAAGCGAAACAAGTCGTTCCGCGTCAGGCCGATATCCATTGCCGAAAAGTACAGGCCGCCGACATCTTTGACCCGCCATCGAAACGGCACGCGCTGCCGCTGCTGGGCGCGGTGCAGATCGACCAGATACAGTTTGGGCGTTTGGTTTGTTTCCCCGCTGATATTCAGCAAAAAGTGGCACAAATAAAAATCCCGGTGGTTGATGCCGTTTTTGTGCAGTTTTTTTGCGATCTCAGCAATTTTTCCCAGCAGGTTTTGTTTAAATCCGGCGGTGTTTAAATCCGGCGGTCGGCGGTTTGCTTGGCCATTCGGCACAGACCTTCGCCGTACTCTTAATATTCGTCAGTTCCTCTGTAACCAGAAATGAGCGCTGCCGAGAAAGCATCTTACCCCTCTGACCAAACGCGACGACGGTCATCGTTTCAATCCCGATGGTATGCAATGTGTCCAGCACGGCCCGTTCGTGTCCGGCGCCGATATGCGGTTTTCGCAGGTGGAACAGCTCATCCAGTACCGCCACGAATCCGCATGCGAAGTGCTTTTTAATATAAAACCCCTTACCGCCCATTTCAAACCGGCCGGTTTTTCGGTTTTTGAAGTCCCGCACCAGCTCGACATCAAGGTTCAGGAAGTCATCGACGCTCCGCAAGCCGCCAAAAACGAACTCACGACGCCTATCACCGCTTTCTGCCGGATGCGCGATGGGACATGAGTGGCCTGTGGCAAATACTTGCCCGGATACTGATCCAGACGCTTTACGCCAATGGCATCATCACCTTGGCGTTGGACGACACGCTGTTTCATCGCAGCGGCCGCAAGGTCAACGGAGCCGGATACTGGCGGGATGCCGTTCGTTCGACTCAAAAGCATATCGTCTATGCCTGGGGACTGAATCTGGTGGTGCTGACGCTGCAAATCCAGCCGCCCTGGGGCGGCGAACCATTGGGATTGCCGATCAACATGAGGCTGCACCGAAAGAACAGCGACACATTGATCGAATTGGCCGAGCAGATGATCAACGAAGTGGCCCGCTGGTTCCCCGAAAGGCGGTTTCGTGTCGTTGGGGACGGTTTTTACGCCACACTGGCCGGAAAGTCGTTGCACGAGATGACGATTGTCTCTCGTATCCGACGCGATGCGAATCTGTACGACCTGCCGGGCTGGCACTGTGGTATGCCGTAACTCACAAGCCGGTTTTGCTGGTCATCAGCCGGGATCCGGCTCGCAAAGAAAAAGACGACTTCTTCCTTACCACCAATCTGAACATGACAGCCAAAGAAGTACTGGAATGCTACAACGACCGCTGGGCCATCGAAGATACCTTCAAAAACACCAAGCAACTGCTGGGTGGCCAACAACCGCAAACATTCAAGGGCAAAGGTCCCGAACGGGCGGCCGGTTTGAGCTTGTGGCTGTATTCGGTGGTGTGGCTGTGGTATCTTCAGCAGAAATCCACGGAGTTATTTCATCGTGCAGCCGTGGTACAGCCAGAAAACAGTCCCCAGCTTCGCCGATGCGATAGCGTGTCTGCGTCGCCAACTTTGGCGAGAAAGAATAAAATATATGTTCGGGAATTCTGCCGTACATGATAAAAAATTCGAGTTCCTGCTGGAGGCGTTAGCTCCAGCGGCTTAAACCATTAATGTTTGGGAATTCTGCCGTACATGATAAAAAATTCGAGTTCCTGCTGGAGGCGTTAGCTCCAGCGGCTTAAACCATTAACAAAAATGCGAAAGTTTACTGACAGTGGCTTCATTAAAGAAGCTTTTGGAACAATTAGGAAATGAACTCAGTGATGATTACCAGATATGGCTTTCATCGGATGAAGAAGGCAATCAGTATCTGCCGATGTATGAAAATCCACAGCTTTGCCTTGGTATTGAAAAAGAAGAGAAAAAGATTATTCTTTTTCCTTCGCACTGCTGAGTTCCTTTTTCTTTTCACCGCAGCTTTTAGCTGCGGTTTTTCACATTGTAGCGATAGCTATATTCAATTGATTGTCTGTTGTGCCAGAGATTATGAATCATACCCAAATTCAGGGCATACATCTTCAAGTGGAGGGTATTTATTGTTTGTGCATAGAGCGCAAATATACCTGCTGTCCCAGATTCTCTCAAAACCAAGAAGGCACCAATACTGTTCCAGTTTAGCCCTTGCATCTTCTCCGTTTTTTACAAAGGAATCGGTCAGCATTTTCTTTTTCCATTCGGCGTTATCGCGATGTTCACCGAACTGCGGCGGATAGATAGGGATGATTACCAAACAGTCATATGGGCCAAAAACATCAATGGTCCTGTGTACTGCCGCCAGAGCAATTCTTTTGCCGCGATATGACGGCAGTATTTCCACATCATCGATCAATAATACATTGCTGCCTGCACCTAATTCCTTAAACTGATGTTGAAGTGTTTCTGTGAAATCATCACTGCCAGGGTCAAACAGCTCCCCATAAATCTCATGGAAGTATTGATCGAACGAATCGTATAGTTCAAATACACTTTCCCCATCGTTCATAATGCGGCCCATCTGAATGAGCCTGGCGTTAATATGCCCAACATGCTGCGAAGTTTCCTCGGTGATTTCAGTAGCCGTAATTTTGCCGTGGATTTCAAGAACATACTCATCATAGAGTTCGAGTTCGGCCAGGCACTTTTTTACCTGAAAATCGACATCGTAACGCTTACTAAACGAATCGCTGTGATTGGCCG
>NBLM01000056.1 GCA_002084585.1 Planctomycetales bacterium 4572_13
CGTTGAAACTGCGCGAAATGTATATCATCCCGTCGCTGAGAGGCGTACTTGCATGATGAATTATATTTTATGACCATTTTGCGCTCAATTTTATTTGTAAAAGATTAACAACGCAAGTTTTTTTTGCAACCAAGCGTATCCTGAAAACCAAAAAAATCCCCTTACCTTACGGCAAGGGGATTTCGGTTTCTTTATTCGCTAAAGGTGTTTGGGACCAATGTATTCTGTCCGATTAAACAACACCCTGTGCCATCATTGAATCAGCCACTTTGACAAATCCAGCGATATTAGCACCGGCAACCAGGTTGCCCTTCTTACCATACGCTTCCGCCGCGGCAACGCTCTGATCATAAATGGCATCCATAATCTGTTTGAGCTTGGCATCGGTTTCCTCAAAACTCCAACTCAGACGCATGGAATTCTGGCTCATTTCCAACGCACTGGTGGCAACACCACCGGCATTGGCGGCTTTGGCCGGACCAAACGAAACCCCACTGCCCTGGAAGACCTCAACTGCTTCAGGCGTGGAAGGCATGTTTGCACCTTCGCCCACAGCCTTCACGCCGTTCTTGACCAGGATTTCAGCAGATGCCTTATCAATCTCGTTCTGCGTTGCATTCGGCAGAGCAATATCACAGGGAACGGTCCAGATATCAGAGCAGCCCTCATGATATTCAGCACCTGGATGTGCATCGACATATTCTTTAATCCGACCGCGCTCAACTTCTTTGATGCGTTTGACGGTGTCCAATTTAATCCCATCCGGATCAACAATATAGCCACCACTGTCAGACAGTGCGATCACATTCGCACCCAACTCCTGGGCCTTTTGTGTGGCATAGATCGCAACATTTCCGCTACCGGAGCTGACAACTGTTTTACCTTTCCAGTCGGTGCCGAGATCCTGCAGCATGCGTGTCACAAAATAGACCAAACCGTATCCGGTCGCTTCAGTACGCACCAGAGAACCGCACCAATCCAGTCCCTTTCCGGTCAAAATACCGGTGAAAGTGTTTGTCAGCTTTTTGTACTGACCAAACATATAACCGATTTCGCGTCCACCAACGCCGATATCACCGGCCGGAACATCCGTATCCGGACCAATGTGACGGAACAGTTCGCTCATGAAGCTCTGGCAAAAACTCATCACTTCATTATCGCTTTTGCCCTTGGGATCAAAATCACTACCGCCCTTACCGCCGCCAATCGGCGTTGTGGTTAAGGCATTCTTGAAAATCTGCTCAAAGCCGAGAAACTTGATGATCCCAAGATATACCGACGGATGGAAACGAAGCCCGCCTTTATAAGGTCCGATCGCGCTGTTAAACTCAACACGAAAACCACGGTTTACCTGGACATTGCCCTTGTCATCCACCCACGGAACACGGAACATAATCTGACGTTCCGGCTCAACAAGGCGTTCAAGAACTTTGGCCTTTGCGTAATGCGGATTTTTATCAACTACCTCGTGTACAGACTCGGCAACTTCCTGAACGGCCTGGTGAAATTCCTTTTCCGCCGGATTACGAGCAATAACCTGCTCCATAATGCTTTCTACATACCCTTTAGACATATTTTTCTCCTAACATTGTCTTTTTCATCTCAAATTCAGTTAAGTACAGTAAACATTTTACTTCACAAATATTCAGTAGTGCTTATAATAGACACTGGTTAAACTCGCGTCAAATAAACTTTCAAGATAGTATGTATTAGCTGGGCTTATGATTTTATGAATCTGGATAGTGCCAAAATTTTCTGCGATCTCGTTGAGATAAAAAACTTCTCACGAACAGCAGACCTGCATGGTATCAGTCAATCGGCCGTGTCTCAGCAGTTGGCACAACTTGAGATGACTCACAATACGCAATTCATAAACCGCAAAAAACGCCCTCTTGAATTGACCGAACCGGGCCAGGTCTTTTATCGCGGCTGCAAAGGCCTGCTGGAACGGTATGATCAGCTTAATTCTGAACTGGCCGCACTGGCCAAAACAAAATGCCGGATTAATCTGGCTTCAATTTTCAGCATCGGGATGCACACACTTCAACCGTATATCAGAAAATTCATGAAAATATACCCCGATGTCAATCTCTTGATTGAATATCTGGACGCAAAAAACATTTATGCGCAGCTTCTGAAAGGCAGCATCGACATCGGCGTAGTGGCCCTGCCAAAACGGGACCGGAGCATCATGGTTCATCCCTTTAAAAACGAGCCCCTTGTATTGATCTGTTCACCAAGACATCCGTTTGCCGGTTTAGAAAAGATTGACATACACCGACTACGGGGAGAAAAGTTCATCGCCTTTTCTCAAGGCATACCCACACGACACCATATTGACAGTATCCTCAAACAGCACGGCATACCCATTCAAATCGTAATGGAGTTCGACAATATCGAAACGATTAAACGCGCCATCGAAATCGAATCCGGCGTAAGTATTCTCCCATTGCCCAGCGTTCAGACAGAAGTAAGCAGAGGGACGCTGGCCGTCATCGAATTAGCAAATAAACATTTTTCCCGCCCAACCGGCATCATCACCCAAAAGGGACATCCGTTAAGCAAGGCCGGTCAGTACCTGCTCGAACTGATGCAAAATGAAACAGAGGCGGGACTGTGAAAGTAACCGCGGTCATCTTTGATCTGGACGGAACGCTGACGGAGCCGGTGCTGGATTTCGACAAAATTCGCAGCGAAATGGGCATAGACTCTGAATCCGAGGACATTCTGACAGCCATGGAGGCAATGGATCCCGTCCGGCAAAAGCAGGCACAAACAATCCTGACCCGCCACGAGCATCACGCCGCACAGCACGCCCAATTAAATGACGGCGTACCCGAACTGCTCTCAGAACTTCGCAAGCGAAAGATACCCATCGGGCTGTTGACACGAAACACACGCGAAAATACGCTCTTCGTGGCCCGACAGCATCAGCTTGACTTTGAGCGGACTATTGTATCTCGCATATGAGCGAACTACTAAACCTTATTAATGAACTCCAGCAGGAATAACCATGAAAACACACTTTGCAATCGTCGTATGCTTAATATACCTAAGCCCATTTGCGCCCTCGGTGGCATCCGGTTGTAGTAAATCACAAAACAAATCGCTGCAGCCAACTACGCCGAATAAACAAACACCGGAACAAAGCAATGGTGAAATCGCAGAAATTCTCTCAAAAATGCACGATGCAACGAAACAATTAAAATCATGCCAAGCAAAACTATCTTATCTTTTTATTCAGGATCCTGATTTGTTGGACTCAAAAACCCTTCGCAATGGAGTGCTTTACTACCAAAAAGACGATATGCACTCCCGGTTGCGAATTCGATTCGACGACATTAAACAAGAGGATTTTGAGCCGGAAATTTGCCGCCAGGAATACCTATTTGATGGTGTCTGGCTGACTCGAATTGATTACAAACTCAAGCAAATCGATCTCTACCAAAAGGCCCCAGAGGACAAGCCAATCGATGTTTTTGAACTAATAAGCAACAATTTTCCGCTCATTGGCTTCTCAAACATTGACCGGCTCAAAGAAGATTTTGATGTCTGCCTGCCCGAAAAAAGTGGCGGATCCGACAAATCCATTACGCTTTTGCTAAGTGTTAAAAAGGGTTCAAAATACGAAAAAGAGTATAAAAAAATCAATTTCCGCCTAAGCCGCGACAGTTATATGCCCAAGCAAATTACCGCCTGCTCCTCGCAAGGCGATATACACGATATTCAATTCAAGGAACTCCAGATAAACAAAAAATTGAAAAAGGCCGTTTTTACCATTGAAACGCCGTCTGATTTCCGTAAGAATGTAGTGCGATTGGAAGAAAAGAACGAAGCGAAAGGGAATTAACGCCATATGCCTAAGGGATTGGTAATTTACTATTCGAAGAGCGGCAACACGAAAGCCATGGCCTCCGTCATTGCCGTGTCCATGGAGGAGTCAGGGTTGCCTACAAAATGCAAAAGCGTCTCTGATGTCAAGGTCAACGACTTAGTGGATGCCGACGCGACTGTCGTCGGTTCTCCAACCTATTACGGCAGAGCAGCGGCTCCCATCGCACAACTGTTCGATGAATCCGTCAGCAAGCATGGGAAACTGGACGGGAAAATCGGCGCCGCATTCAGCAGTTCGGCCAATATCGCCGGCGGCAACGAAACGACCATTTGCGAAATTAATAATATGCTGCTGATTCACGGTATGATCGTCCGGGGCGACCCGCAGGGGGATCATTACGGACCTGTTTCGATTGGCAAGCCGGATGACCGCGTGCAGAAGCAGTGCCGACGCCGAGGGAAGCGAGTCGCCGAATTAACTTTAAAAATCTTCGAATAATTCGAAAAACTGTTGAAAATCATGTCCGGATGTGTAGAATCCTGACCTGAAGTTAGTATGAAATGTAAATGTTAAACTGTGTTTTAAGGAGGCATGATTCATGCAAGCATACGAAGAACTGAAACAACTGGTTGCAGAAATTGAAGCAGACATCAATAAAGCTGAAGGCGGCAACAAAGCAGCTGGAACGCGTGTGCGTAAGCAAATGCAGGGGATTAAGCAGGCCGCACAAAATGTTCGGAATACGGTCCTCGAAATTCGCTCCAGTGATTAATGGCCCCGTCGGCTAAAGCCATCACACCTACGCGTTTTGCGACTAATAATTTTCTGATAATGCTCATCGCCCATTGCTTTTTGGGGCAGGAGTTAATTTATGCCCGCATCTCCTCTTATCGATTTATCGACAATTGATTTATCGACGGTCCAGTTTGACCGTCGGGCGATTGCCGAAGTCAATCCGCAATCGTATGAGATGGCCCAACTGGACGGCATTGTTTGGCACGACTTGCCCGGAATGCTTTGCTTAGGGTATAAGGATATTACCGATTCAGAGTTTTGGGTCCGCGGCCATCTTCCCGGGCGTCCGATCATGCCGGGCGTTATCATGGTAGAGGCCGCCGCTCAACTGTGCAGTTTCTTTATGAAACGGATTTATGGCTTAGATGGGTTTATCGGTTTTTCGGGTATCGGCGAAACAAAATTCCGCGGGACCGTTCTTCCGGGAAGCCGCCTTCACCTTCTTGGACATATCGACAAGGTTCGAAGCCGTCAATTCTCAGCAACCGTCCAGGGGGTCGTGGATGAAAAAATTGTCTTCGATACCCATATCAGCGGCATGAGGGTTTGATGCTTCCTCCTTACGAAGAACTCTTTGATTCTTCGGTCGCTCCTGAACAACATAATTGGACTCCGGACGCCCTTGCAGCTATTCCCATCTGCAAGGGCGTTTTGCTTTTTGCCGACTCAAAACACCAACCTGTCCAGCTATTGCAGACAGCTAATCTTCGCAGAGCCGCACACACAAAACTCTTGCAGCAAGACGAGATTATTTCCAAAAAGACAGACATTTCAGAACTTACAAATAAAATTTTCTGGCGGTGCTGCTATAACGATTTTATGACACAGACAGCGTATGTGCAACTCGCGCATGTCCTTTTTGGAAAACAGGCCGATAACTGGATTCACCTGCGACACCCTTACTTTTCTGTTATCGAAATGGATTCCCGGTTGCCCTATTTTGACGCCTCGACTAATCCCGTGATGTCTGAAAAACGAATTGTCTATGGCCCGTTTCCCAATCGAAAAGCGGCGGTGGAGTTCTCCAAAACCTTGAACAGCGTTTTTTGTTTGTGTCAAAATCCAACGCTCCTAAAAACACAGAGCCAATCCAGTTGCCCCTATCTTCAAATGATGAAATGCCCTAAACCATGCATGGATCCCACTCAAAAAGAGATCTATCTGAAGCAATGTGATAAGGCGACCGAAGTTGCAAATAGATATATCGAGTCCTCTCTAAAAGCACTCGGCCAACAAATGGATAAAGCGTCAAATGCAATGGCTTTCGAGAAAGCAAATGGGTTAAAAAAACAAATTAACCGGCTTGAAAATCTTAAAAAACCGAATTATCGATGGGTCCATAATCTGAAAAACCTATCCATTTTACATCTGGATCGAACCGTCAGGAAACTCGTCAAAGGACAAAGGCGACGGATTCAACAATACCAATGGGTCAAGATCGATTCTGAGGCAATATATGACCTGGGGGATTTTTCTCCAACATCACGACAGGATATCAACTGCTTTTTAGAACAAAACTGGACGACTGGAGTAATAATTCCGTTTGCAGGAGATATCGGAAAACATCTCGCGAATCTGGCATTCTTTCTCTACCGTTCAAACAGTTCCGGCCTTTGGCTGGATTGTTCAGATGGCATCGATGGAAACCAACTTTACGCCGAGATGGAGCGTTTTCTCGACATCGAACTCCCCCTCCACAGCGCAACAAATAAGGACGCCGAATAACTGTATCCGGCATCCCTATACATGTAGCCCCAAGGGGACTCGAACCCCTGTCGCCGGGTTGAAAACCCGGTGTCCTAGGCCTCTAGACGATGGGGCCTTTGAAAATCGTTACTCCATACTGATAGCTTCGACGGGGCATTCGTCAACGCAAACACCACAGTCAACGCACTTGTCCGCATCGATGACGGCTTTGCCGTCCACCATTTCAATCGCTTCACTCGGGCAGCAATCCACGCATGCGCCACAACCAGTACAGGTTCCGCTATCTACTATTGCCGGCATTTTTATTCCCTTTCAAAAAGTTGATCACATTATTTTATAAACAGGTTCGGGAGTTTACATAATTTCGAAAGGTAAAACAATCCTTTTTTGGGAATTTTTAAAAAAAATAATGACCTAAAACGGCTATATTTCTACAGGAATGATGTTTTTCATCTGTACAGAAATGATTTCACCGGCCTCAATTAGTCACTTCGGGGGGCGTTTCGTCCGTCTCCGGCTCAGCTTGCGTCCCTCCCAGCGCCATCGCCATGCGACGATTAAGCTCATACGAATCATGCTGAACAGCCCAATCGAGTACCTTTTGGAATGTTTCGGGCTGGGCTTTTGCCAACAGAACCATCGTCGTCAAACGGACGGGCCACTTGTCATGATTGAGATTTTCGGACACCTCACCAACGATACCGTCGAGGGGAACCGATAAAGACAGAAGGCAGGAAAGCGTATGAACCCGAATTTTCCAATCCTTGTCCACAAGCATCTTACGAACCGAATCCGTCAACAACGCCCGTTCAACCCGGACATGTCTAAAGTCTGCGCCGCTTAGCTCGACCGCTGCCTGCTCAGCGAGCAGGCCCGTAAACAGCGCCGCCGCCCGATACTTTTGCCCCGGCTGACCTTTTGACAGAACATCCAATCGCTGCAGCAGGAAGTTCTGTGAAAGCACAACGCCCCTGCGGCGAATCTGAGCATGGACGGGCTTGATACCTTTCATCCGGTTCTCTGAGTTGCCCGACTCTGAAGTAACCGGATCCAAATAAGCCGTAAAATGAATCTGAACATCCGCCTGAGGATAGGTCAGCAAAACTCTTTTAAGCCGTCCGCGATTTAAGTCCAGAGGCACGGAAAGATGCTTACCCGGCAAAATGGGCTGCGAGGGCCGAAACCGCATCGAAAGAAGGTTGCCGATTTCAACATTCAGCCCACCGTCAAGAACTGCGTCAACACGAAGATATCCCTGAAGCAGCCCCTCATCTGATATAATCAGGGTCTCATCAGAGGTGTTTTCAATCACAAGCCGGCCCGGAAAATCGGCTCCGTATAAGAAATCCGAACCATTGAATAGCAGCTTCACCGAACAGCGATCCGCCGGATGCATAAAATCAGAAACCACCCGACTGCCGTATTTGTTTTCAAGGTCTTCTCGAATCGTCCCTAATGAGACGGACCGGATATAGTCCGACTCATACTCCTTCAGGAGATGAATCGCTTTTTCGGCAACAAATGAGTCCGGCAACATTTCCACCGTCGCCCTCAAAGCGTCCAGAGCCGGCTGCTTGTCATCGGCGGAAAGCTGCACCACCGCCAAGGTCAATGCCGCGATCTGGTCGGTCTCTTTCAAGGGTTCGGCATAGTGCTTCGCGAGGTCGTTCTGGCCGTTCAAAGCCAGCGAATAGGAAAATATCGCCCCAACGCCCTGCCGGTTGGGATCGGCGATAAATGCCTGATTGCTCCATGCAAGCGATTTTTCGGGCTGTTCCAGAACAAAACTATAGAACCACGCAAGATATTCCGGATAAACCGGTTCCGACAGATTTTTTGCAGATACAAGCGATTCTGCTTTTTGAGCCGCCGATTCGAGCAATCGTTTGCCCTTTTCAGGCCGACCCAATTTAATCAGGGTCTTACCCGCGACGGCCTCAAGCAGTAAATTAAATCGCTCCGGGTCGCGGTATGTCTCCGTAAGATCCAGGCATTTTGTTTGCAAACGATCACCGTGATAGCAACTGAATAACCAACCCTGAACAATATCATCAGATAACGGCTGGCCCGGATACAAAAACTGATGCACCTGATCCACATACGCATACGCATCCGATGCAATATCATACATCTGAAGCTGCCGCAGGGCATCAGCATACCGAACAGCCGCATCCAGATCATAAGGATTCATCTCAAGAACCCTGCGGGTCTGCACGATTGGGACCGATGCCGCCGGAGCAATCCCTTGGGCCGCTGACAGTTCCAAAAGCTTGGAAAAAGCCAGTTGATTGTAAGGATTGAACTGATGCGCACTCGACAGATAGTTTAACGCCGACTGCATATCCGCCTTTTCGACAGCCAGCAAGCCAAGTTGTGTCGCCAGTTCAGATGCGAATGCCGTATTTACAGAAGAGTATTTACGGAGCAGTTGATCGAGCATGACCTCTCGATCAATGCGTGAATTGAGACGGTCCAGTGTGCAGCGTAAAGCGCCAGAGACCACTTCCAGATCCGACCGTTCATTAAGATAGCGTCCCAAGGACCACGCCAAATGTTCCGAGTAATCCGGCCCGTCACAAGGGCCGACGATGCCGATTCGCAACATTTGTTCAGGAATCTCGCCCGGCTTAGTGTCCAGAGAGGCGGCGGCTTTTAAAAATGTCATCGCCTGTTCGGTCCGCAAAATGTCCAGAGGATCTTCCTGGTGTACTTCCGAGGCCTGCTTAATAAAAAGTGCGGCGGTGTTCTCCGAAAACAGAGAATCTGTCTCCAATGCATACGAAAAAGAGACGCAAAAAACAATGCCGCCCATCACACCAGCAATAACTCGATTTTGTCTGATCATTGAATCTCCAAAATCTCACATCAATACCTCAATTATCATTAAATAAATCGGCTATTACAAATTATCGCTGAACCCAAAAACACATAAACAGAGCCAATTTATTGGATTTTCGCATCTTTACGCCCCTTTATCAACAAACCAAGCATCTCATTTCCAAGCAGTCGCCCCGCCAATGCATAAACCCCCGCACAGACTACAACCAGAACCACAAGTCGTAGCGATTCAAAGAATCTGCTCTGGGACAGTTTTGATAGTGCAAAAAGGCAAATCGCCCCGAATATGCTCATAACCACGGTTCCAATGAGCGATTTGACAAAAATAAGCCGGTTTTTAACCGATATTGAGAGGTTGAACTTTTTTCTGAGTACGAGCCAGAGAATAATCACTTGCAGATAAGAGCATAACGCCGTCGCCAGCGCAAGCCCCTTGACGCCAAGCGGCCAGATCAACAACAGGTTCATCGTTATATTGACCGCCACCGCAATCATCGCCGTCCGAGCGGGCCATTTGGAATCCTTGACGGAATAAAATGCCCGCGTAATGAGCTGCTGGAGAAAGTAGCCGCTCAAACCGACCGCGTAAAAAATAAGCACCCACTGGACCTCGGCCGTGTCTTTGGCTGCAAATTGACCATGCTGAAAGAGAACCGCCGTCAAGGGCCGCGCGACCAAAATCAACCCCGCCGTCGCCGGCAAGGCCACGAACAATGCCATCTGAAAGCCCTTCAAGATGGTTTTCGACAACAGTGCGTCATCCTTATCCGCCGCGGCGGCACTCAGCACCGGAAAAATCGCCGTCGCCAGTGAAATCCCCAGCACACCCAGCGGAAACTGGTACAATCGCTGCGAAAAATACAAACTCGACACCGAACCGGCCCAGACAGGATAGTTCACCCTGCTACCAAACCACATAAAGAACGCCCCCCGCTCCTCAGAGCCGCTCAGCCCGTTGGCGATGAGAATATCCGTCAGCGTATTGAGCTGCGTTACCGTCAACCCAAGGATCATCGGCCCCATCAGAATCATAATTTTCTTGAACGCCTCGGTCCTGACCTTCCACGCCGGCCGCAGAACCACGCCATACCGCGACAGCGGAACCATCTGCATCAACATCTGTGTAACACCGGCGAGCAGAATGCCGACCGCCATCACAAAAACAAGCGTTTCATTGGGCAGTTTGAAAAGCCATCCCCCAACACACATTGAGCCGATAATGAAAATGTTCAGAACAATCGATGCCGCGGCGGGCATCGCAAAATGCCGATGGGCGTTCAACACCCCGCCCAGCACAGCGACCGTGCAGATCAGGCACGCATAAGGCAGCATCACCGCGATCAAGCTCAGCTTTAGCCGCGTTTCCGGGATCAGTGTATGAGACTTGAAATACCACCACAAGCCAAGTTCACCAAGAACAACAACTCCGGCCAGAATCACAAAGATCACCGTCGCCGCCGTGCGAGCCAGATCGGCGGAACGCTCGGGATGTTTCTTGAGTTCCTCGCTGTAAACAGGAATCAGCGATGAAGAAGCGGCGCCTTCGCCAAAGATCCGCCTCGAGAGATTCGGGATCATGAACGCAATCGTCCAAATATCCATCAAGACCCCCCGCCCAAAGAAATGGGCATAGGCCATATCCCGCACCAGCCCAAAGACCCGGCTGATAACGGTCAAGAACGCAATTTGTCGAAACCCTCGAATCATAGGGGCCGTGTTCATTCGTGGTTCTATTTTTTCTTGTAGAGGAAAAGTCGATAGGACTTGTACTTCTTAAAGTTCTCGCCCGTTCGGTCGCCGCCCAGATACTTCTTGTGCATCCGATCGATTTTCTTTTGAGCTTTCCACATAATCAACTTTGTCAGCCACGGATGGCGGCTACGCATCAGTTTCTCCACCAGTCCCATCACCGGCAGGCCGACATTTCTGAACAGATCGCATTCAATGTCGATTGTCGGTGCCGTATTTTCAGTAATGTCGATATCCGTTACAAGCTCCAGCGCATCTTCGGCATCCTTCATCACCGCATTGAAATTTTTCAGCCGATGCCCGCCGGAAACACCGCACCGCCCTTCGGCTTCGGTCTGAAAAATATCGCAGATGAGCATATGCCCACCGGGGTTCAAAACGCTAAGCGATTTAGCGACGGCGTCTTTGGGCGGAATATACTGAAAACTCTCGCTGAACAGGACGACATCATACCGCTTGTCCGTCTCCAGTTGTTCGTAAAAGCATTCGAAAATGGTAACATCATCGTCCAGCAGCTTGCGGGCACATTCGGCCAGATACGCACTCGGCGAAACACAGTCCATCTTGTAGCCCTTATCAAGCAGCTTGCGAGAAATCTGCCCCATCCCGCACCCGACATCGAGGATCGTTTTCGCCCCGTCGGGAATATGCGAGATCAGAAGTTCCACATACTTTTCCTGAGCGATATGGAGGTTGAAAATCTCGACATCCATATCCTCGGTCCAGTACCCATAATGAAGGTGTTCCAGCTTGATGAAATGCTTGCCGCAAACAGCCCCGATCTCCAGCCCGATCTCACGCGAAAGCGACTTGTTCTTTTTTCGTTTTTTGGACATTCACTGCACCTTCCATGGATTATTTCTGTTTATTGGCATTGCCGCGACGAATTCTCACTAATATCGCCTAATAGGAACACATACCCCCCCTAAAGTCAACATATTATACTCATTTTGCGGCATCGCCGAACGCAGGCGTCCCACCCGCACAACAGCGGAGCGGCGCGAGCCGCCCGATTGCGTTTTAGAGAAATGCCGGCGTTATCATTGGAGGGCTTGCGCCCTCGCACTTTTGTTTTACGGCTGCTCTTGCTTGTCAGCCGATCTGTGCGGATGGGGTACGGACTCTTTTACCGGATTCTGATATTTCCGCTTTTTTCGTTCCAGCAGACGAGTCACCATCATCGCCGCGACGGTGTCGCCAGAGGCGTTGATCATGGTGGCGGGCGGATCGACCAGCGCGCCCAGCATCGAAATAATCGGCAGTGCTTCCGGCCCGAATCCATACAATGTTACAATCAGCATTTCGCCCAGAAATCCGCCGCCGGGGATGCCGCTCATAACCACCCCGCACAGCAGTGCCACACCCACCGCTCCGGCCAGCGTCTCAACCCCTGTAAACGGTCGCCCGAACAAGGCAAACAACACCGCAATCTTCAAAATCGCCGCCAGACAGGAACCGTCCATATGAATCGTCGCTCCCAGCGGCAGTACGATCTCACAAACATCTTCCGGCACGCCAATCCGCTCGGCCGCTTCCATGTTGGCCGGCAGCGCCGCCAGCGAACTGCCCGTTCCCCAGGCCGTCAGCGCAGGGGGCAGGATATTGGCCCAATAACGCTTCACGCCGCCTCGCCCGGCCGCAATAAATGCGTAGAATGAAAATCCAACAACAAAATAACCGATCGCCAGTGGGTAGTACAATCCCACCACACGCGCGTATGTCCCGATCAGTTCCGGCCCGAACACACCCACAAGATAAGCAAAATACGCCCCCAGCCCGATCGGCGCATACCACATAATCAGCTTAATCGAGTACCCCATCACCGCAGCGCCGGAAACCAGAAACTCCCGAAATGGCTTGCCCCTGTCTCCGGCGGCTTTCGGCGGTTGGGCCAATTCCAGTGTCAGCCCTTCGGCGGGGTCGAATATCTGCACCGCAAAAACCATTAACAAAGCCGAGACGATGCCTGTGACAACAAAAATGATTAGCATCAAGCCGGTAATGCGGCCCAGACGCTTTAAATTTGAACTGCCCGCTACAGCCGACGACAGCGAAAAGAATACCAGCGGAACGACCGCCGTAAACAGCAAATTCAGCAGCAAATCACCCAGCGGTTTCAGACGCTCCGCTTTCGGACCGAGAAAATAACCCAGTAACGCACCGGCCGCGACTGCAGTAATCAGGATCAGCGTAAAACGCCATTGCTTGATAAATCGTTTCATGCTCATGCGTCGCCCTTTCGGGAACAAAACAAATTCTTCAACAGGATGATGCACTGTTTGGCAATGCTTTTACAAATATGGCCAAAACTAAATCGCAGCGGGGTTTGGATGGCCGGTTTGAAATTTGAACACGCCGGTTTTGTGAAGGTGTCGCCAACAATACTGATTGGCTCGTCGGTGGGGATTCCGACACCCATTTTTCCCGCCGTAACGAGCAGCGGCAAGTCCGCCGGTTCGAACCCAACCAGATCGCAGCACACCCGCTCGCACGCCGTCGGATCCGTTCCGGCGACCAAATACCCAACCTCTCGCGGCCGGCCGTTAATCGGGCCTTGGCCCTCCATCGCAACAATGCCGTCAATAATATTCAAAACAGGATTCAGTTTTTGATAAATCCCGATAATCATCCGGCAAAAAGATTCAACCTCTCCGCCGCGTGCGAAATGCCAATAGGCCTTCTCCTTGCCCGCCAGCCCTGCGACACAGCCATACATATTCTTAAATGCAAAGGTCGCCCCAAGCTGTTGATGCGCCTTGAGTTTGGGCAGGTTAATGATGGCATCGGCCTCCAGCGCAACCCGGCTGATTCCTACGCTGACCCTGGCGATCTTCATCCGAACGGGCTTGTTCAGATTTACGATTTCGACACCCAATTCTTTGAGCCGTTGATCAATCCCCAACACTTTCAGGCATCCGGCCGGCGTACTCCATGCCGGCGAATCGCCCACAACAGGAAAAGCTCCCGCCTCTTTAACAATTTTCGCCATCGCATAAATGACTTCCGGGTGTGTCTGGGCCGGCATATCCGGGCCCTTTGGGACGATCAGGTTCGGCTTGATCAGGACTCGTTGGCCCTTTTGGAAAAAGCAGTCCGCTCCGCCCAGTAATTCAAGCTGTCTGCTAATCGCCAAATGAACCTGCTGCGGATTGTAAGACCTGCATCGCTGGAGTGCGACCGCATGCTCATGCTTTTCCGGCATCGCCATCAGATCCCCGCCGAATCACAAATAATGACAAAAAACTGTATCTTTGGCCTTTTACCGGGAAGGAAAAACAGCATTTTATCCAGCGTCGTTTCTTCCGGTACACTCCGGGCCGGACCCAACAGGATAACCCCGCCCTCTTCAACGCGGGTCAGGACCTGCCCGGCACGAATGGGTTGATAATCAATGGCATCCTTGCCCATCGCCAAGCGGATATTCTCGATGCCCGGCTGCCAAACCGCCGGAAATAATTCAACCTGAGCCATCCCGCGAAACCTCGGATCCGGCTTAGCGGAAAAAATCCAGCCCAAAAAGCCCTGTGCGGGTGTTATCGCCGCTGTGCTGTTGGCAGATTTTGAATAGTGAACAACTTCTGTTCCCTGCAAAAATGTACGAGACAGAGCTTCGGTCTTATCGGCGAGAAACATCAACCGGGCCTGTCCCGTTCGAGTTGCACCCATTCGGCGAAGCTTTTGCGCGATTTTTCTCCCCTCTTCAAAAAAACTGACGCCGATTGCAAAACCATTCGCGCTAAAAGCTCCTTTGTTCACCGCCCGTACCTCTCTGTGAGACAAAGAATCAATTATTTCTTTCAATTTATCGACCGAATCCGGAACGACGGTATAAGTCAGAACTCTGAAACTCATGAGGGATTCGAGATCGGCAGACGGAAAATCGTCCTTAAGATCAGAGAGTTTTAGGCCTTCAATTGGGGGCAATTCAGGCGCGGGGTCATCCGGTCGAGAAATCTCGCATCCCGCGACAATCCAAACGGCTAAAAACAGAAATAGGCAACGGTATCTCATAAAGATAGATTTTAGCAACCCCCAATGATATGTCAATACAGTCCCACGCAGGATAAAAAATTTGTCAAAAACCGCCTAATTTATGAAAAAATACTCGAGCCAAAGCTCGATTATTTGCTAACAAGCGGACATTTGCTCGCCCTAAATGAAATAATTGTGTTTTTTTATCAGTATCCACTTGACATAAAAACGCATACTCGCTCTAATGCTTATCTATAGTGAACGAAAATGCAGATATTCCGTCTATTATTAGGATGTTTTCTGTGTTTCGACAGAATAGGTAAAATAGGTAAATTGACCGCGTGAAAGCGGAAGAGGGTGATGTTAGGGCTGGGCCTGTTCAGGAACCAGCCCTTTTTTTTGACTTGATGCAGTTCTTTCCCACCTGCAACCATACCGGCGACTTGCTATTACTCCCCCCTTCAATATAGCATAATAGATTGGCATTTCCGGATCGAGTGTGGTATCTTAGCCCCCATTAACGAAAGGACTTGTGTATGGAATGGTTATATCCAATCGCGCTCCGCGTCATTGCGGCGGTGGTACTGATTTATTTTGGGTTGGGCCTGTTCAATGTGGACTGGCTGTTGCGTATCCGCATCCTGGCCGTCTTGTCGGTCGGTGCGCTCATCGTTGCGGCAGTCGGCTACCCGCTGGTTCGGCCGGAAGACCCGCTGGGTGCGATATCACTGTTTACAGGCGAAATATCCATTGTTTATGCGGCGATCCTGATCGGTTTGGGCTTTGCGGCGGGCATCGTGGGTACACTGGTCTGTCAGCCGCTTGGCGGCGGGTTGGGGCCTTTTGCGGCACCGGCCGGGGTGGCAACACTGGCCATCACCAGCGGCGGCCTGCGTGAACTGTTATTAACAAGCTCTTCGCTCGACCAGCGAAACGCTCTGTATGGGTTCCTGCGATGGGAACTGCTCTTCTGGCTTGGAATCTGTGCGGCTGGCTATCTCGGGGCTTATCTGACCACAAAGCTGATCGGCAAAAAAACGACTGATACTGAACAGATGCCAAAAATCGAAAAGAAACCCAACTACTGGACTAATTGCGGTATCGCCGTAGCCGCTGCGGCGGCCATTGTGTATTTTACCATCGGGATTTTCGCTCAGGACATCCGGCAAATCGACGAAAATCTGGGCTTCGTTGTCGGACATCCCGGCAACCGTCAAATCACTTTCGGCGTATTCGTCACTGTCGGCATCGCCGGATTTATCGCAAAACAGTTCCTACAAACCCATTTCATCCCCGTCATAATCGGTGCGGCAGCGATCTACATAGGCACATTCTCAACATTCATCGGCTCTGACACGCTGGCCTACATGGTCAAGACCTGGCCGATTGATTTCTTCCCGAACTCCATTTATGCGATTCTGCCTATCCAGTTTGCTCCCTTTGCAATCCTTGGCGCCATGACGGGATACTGGATTGCTGTTTACTGGAAACACCACGCCGAACACTCCGAATGATCCGATAATATTTCAAAATATGCTTTAGATGAGGTTGTTGTTTACCTGCCTTGTTATTTATATCTACTTTTCACAAAAGGACTTATGAGCACACTGCAAGCATGCGGTTGAAATAATTAACGCTTTTTATAAATTTCATTACTTGTAATACCCTAAATGGTCGAAATTATTTCTGCCCGGATAACACGGGCTTTAGGAATGGGAATTTTTTCCAGACCTTGTGTCTTTTGAATTCGTATAAGAATTATAGGACATTGGTTTTAGAGCCGAAGGACCGTACCGAGGCCAAAAACCAACAAGTAACGGACTATATCAGGGAGTGAGCCATGTTGGTTCTAAGCAGACAAAAAGATGAGTCGATTATGATCGGCGATGATGTGGAAATCACCATCGTAGATGTTCGCGGCGACAAGGTCCGTCTGGGCATCAATGCCCCGCGGAGTATCACCGTCCATCGTAAAGAAATTTATCTGGCAATTCAAAAAGAAAAAGAAGCGGAAGCAAAGGAACACCCCGCCCATTCAACCGGTAATTCGTAAGATCGCCGGATTTCCCCAATGTTTTGAACCCTCAAGGGCATTTCGGATGCCCTTTTTCATGCGCCGCCTCGACAGCCCTGTCAGGCATACGCGTCAACTTAAGTTTTCCATTGTCTCTATTACTGTCAGGATTTGCAGTTCTTTTTCCGTATAATTCAACCTTTTTCTTTTGTCTCAGGTACAATATTTCTCCACGATCTTCAAGTTTTTCATCGACCCGCAGGCGGCTCTAAGAAATTGGGGTATCGCTCTGAAGTTCCTGCTGACATATTTCATCAAGCTGAGTACTTTATTGCTTTTTTTAGCCTGAGGGTTCAATTCCTTTCCTCGGCTGTTTTGGAAACGCAACCGTCTCGGTCACAATGAAAATGCGGGCGAGATGCCCGCGTTCCCGTCATTTACTTCTCACCGATCAAGACCTCTGCAATATTGAACGCATGGTCCTTGATCCGGCGGTAGGCCGTCAGCATATCGGTATAGATCAAGCTCATCAGCGGATTGTCCTCCGCTTTCGTAACACGCTCTAGGTGTCGGCTGCGGCATTCTTTCATCAGATTCGTTACCGCAATCCCCTTGACCTGCATTTCACTGAAGTATTCGGGGGTGTCATTGCTTCGTTCAAGGCCGTCGGCGATCAGGTCGATGTATTGATCCACTTTGTTATGAAGCTCAATCAAATCCCTTAAGCCGCCGTCGCTGAATTTCTGGCCCGTATCCTGTACTTTCAGACGCAGTTTCAACAGGCCCTGTATGTAGTCGCTGACCGATTCCAACTCGTCGGCAATACGGAGCTGTCCGCTGGCCTCCTGCATCAGTTCATGGGGGATACTACCGGTCATAATCTCACCGATAAACTCAGCCACCTCTTTTTGGATGACATCCAAGTCGTTTTCCTGCTGGAAGATCACTTCTGCCGCTTCCGGCCGGGGTTTATCATTGGACAAAAACGGCTTTAGACCGGCCATCATTTCCTTGGCCATCGCGCCCATTTTGATCAACTCCTTATAGGACTGCTCAATCGCAATCGCCGGCGTATCCAGCATTCGTACATTGAGGTAGGTCAGATGCGGCACTTCGGCTTTCTTCTTGTCCGGGACGAGCCACATCAAAAATCGCGAGAGCAAGCCCACAAACGGCAGAAACAGCAAGGTATTGGCAATGTTAAATCCCGAATGCGTAAACGCAATGGCCGACCCCGTAAGGGGATATTCTGTTTTTCCTTCGGATGTATAAAAAGACAGATTTGTTAAGTCACCCTGCTCTATTTGTTCTATAAAATCCATCGGTAAAACATAGGAGACATTTTCCTTAAATGTTTCCCCGTTTTCGTCGTAAATAATCCCTTGGTCAAACCTGTGCCCTTTGCTGTTTACTTGTTGACCGTCGGTGTTTTCAAAATAAAGAGACTCTTCAATTTCATATTTCTTGGCATATTCCCTGATTTTGCTGTCATTCTCATCCGTTACGACAATAACAGGAATATTGTCAATCTCTGCCCAGGTATTGACCCGAGCGACAAGATTGGTATATGGCACAAAGAGAAGGGTGATCCAGAAAACACCGATAACATTGAAAATAACATGTGCGTAAGCCGCCCTTTTGGCATTTGTATAAGCTCCCAGCGAAGCGAGAAGGGCCGTAATGGTCGTTCCGATGTTTTCGCCAAGGATCAAAGCCGCCGCCGTATGGAAGTTAATCGCACCTGTCAAGGCCAGGGCTATTGTAATACCCAGCGTTGCCGAAGACGACTGGACAATCGCCGTCAGAAGCGCTCCGACCATCACACATTTCAACACACCCAGATAACTATCCGGCTGAAACTTCATAAACAATTCTTCAAAGCCGGGCAGAGTTTTGATCGGGGCAAACCCGTTCTTCATTAATTGCAAACCGAAGAACACCATCCCAAGACCGACCAGGAACATCGCAAAGAACCGAATCGTGTCCTTTTTTGAGAAAAGATAGAAAAAAGTGGCAATCCCCAACGACATATTCTTCATGCCGAGAAGAAAAATTCCTAATCCACCGCATACCTGAAAGATGATCTCAAGAGCCATAAAAACCTCAGAGGAAAAAATAGATTTTTAATTAGAAGAAAAATTCTGTGTTCGGGTGGAGTTATACTTTCCTCGGTGGACAAGTCAAGTCTTTTTTTGGCCGGAAATTAACTTAGGGCGGTCAAGCCGCAACCAAATAGAACGATTGAGATTACAGAAGTAAAATAGTAGTATCCTTATTTTGTCAACACTAACAAATAGAAAGGATAC
>NBLM01000057.1 GCA_002084585.1 Planctomycetales bacterium 4572_13
GGACTTGCGGCCCGAGTGGTGTGCTGCCCAGCGGTGTGCCGACAACAATCAAAATCGACACCACCAAGACCGGTCTGTCCGCGGCATCACCGACGGCGACCGGCTATGCCAACAATCCGCTGTTCGACCTGACGAAGGTGCAGTTCATCATCGCCGATGAAAACGCCAACTGGGTCGCCCAGCAGGGTGCGGTTCCGCCGGGCGGTACGATTCCGGCGATCTGGAACTACTGGCACAATTTGAGCGTTACCACCAAGACCACCGCCTACAAGGGCAACTATGTCAAGTTCAGCCAGCCGCCGGAAGTGGTTGAAGACGGTATGATTTACGGCTGGGATGTCAAGAGCGTGTTCCCATGGAATTACGACCAGGGGATGACCTGGACATGGGCCGCCGATGACTGGAAGTGTTATGACGAACGCCCCGTAACCGATGTGCATTGGTGGGGTTCGTTCATCGGCTGGACACAACCGTATCTGCCGCCGCAGGTGCCGGATTACTTCCTGATGGCCATCTGGAAAGATGTTCCTGCCGATGCCAGTGGATCGAGTCATCCGAAGGAGCTGCTCTGGCTGCATCAGTGCGACAACTGGGTCTGGAACTATGCCGGTTATGACAAGGATCCGCGATTTGAGTTTGGCGAATACAATGTTGAGTTGTTTGGCGAGCCGCAGGAAAATGAGGCCTGCTTCCAGTTCAATCAACTGCTGTCCGAGGACGACTGGTTCTATCAGGAGCCGATGGAAGTGCTGCCTGACGGCACGGTGATTCCCAATGTTTATTGGTTCTCCATCGCGGCGGTCTATGAGAATACCGACATCAGCCAGATTGAGTACCCGTGGGGCTGGAAGACCAAGCCGTTTGACGAGACCAAGGCCCCCGACCCGGCGGTTGTGATTACCGATCTGGATATGGGAACGCCGCCGTGGGATACACTCACCGGCACGACGACCGGACATATTACCGAAGTGGCCAGTTGGTTTTCGCTGATTCTGCCGGACCCGAGCGCCTATCCGAACGGTCAATGGTGGGATTTGGCGTTTGAGCTGACGACCAATGAGCCGAAGTGTCCCGGTTTGAAAGCGGACTTAAACGGCGACTGTGTCGTGAATCTGCCGGACTTTGCGATTATGGCCGATGACTGGCTGAAGGAATGGCCGTAAGCGGTTGTCATGTAGCCGACGCCTCCGTGCTTGGCAATAAAATCAGAATCCGCCAGAGGCGGCGGATCGCTGTTTGACCCTCAAGCAGGGACGCTTGAGCTGCGGTATCAGCGAGACGAGTGTCCCGGATGGGCCTCGAGTATATACAACACTTTTTTATAGAGAGGCCGGCGCCATCGAGGGCGTCGGCCTTTTCAGGGAAAGAGAGGATGCGTCATGGTTGAACTCATCACATTGGGTGAACTGATCGATACGGCGATTGCCGGTGAAGATGCGGCACGAAAAGTGTACCTCGGCTTCACGCACAAATTTATCGACCGCCCGGATGTGTCGGACTTCTGGCAGACGATGGCCGACGACGAGGCCGAGCACGGTCGGATCTTATCACGGGTGCACCGGCGTGTACCCGCCGGCGAGTTAGGAACGGTCGTTGACGCCGATCTGGCCAAACGAGCGAACCGGCTGAAAGGGTTGGACATTCACCAACTCGTCAACTCGGTCGTCAACCTCGACGACGCCTACCGCATCGCCTATGACCTGGAGTCCTCGGAGGTCAACACGATCTTCGGCTTTTTAACGATGCGTTTTTTATCAGCCGATGAAAGCTACGCCATCATCAGCGCCACCATCGACCGCCACCTGCTGCGGCTGGCCGAGTTTTCCCACACCTTCGGCGACGCCGACCAGTGCAAACGCATCGCCGCCATCGCCTGACCGCAGCAACGCACATACGCCGGCCCAATATGGAAAATGCCCCGTATTTATACGGGGATGTCGTTTCATGATGTCCGATAACTTTCCTTTCTCGAAGCCGGGGACTATTTATTATTGCTTAGGAGGGCGAATTTTGGCTGTTATGGGGGCGGTTTTTGTTGCTTTCAAAAGAAGCCGGCTTTATCCGGTTTACCCCTGTCCCGTTTAGGCCGATACCGATGGAGTCCCGCAGGCGGTCTGCGTGGACAGCGAGACACGGACAGCAAAGGCAAGGGCATCGCACAAATGGAAAAAACAACGACTCATTTTCAGTTAAAGATGACCGCTCCGGTGGCGGGGATCGCCGCGGCGTTGCTGACGGCGATCGTGATTCAGGGGACACGGTTTCCGATTCCCGTGATCATCGCGGTGGGGATGTTGATACCGATCCTTTTCTACTTCTATATTGGCCGCGCCGTGGCCCGTATGGAAGAGACCTATCTCGCCCAGCAGATTGAGATATTAAGCCGAAAGTTCGCCGAGGTCCAGCTCATCGAAGCCAAAGGCCGGGCCGAGGACGCGCTTGCCAAACTGCATCAGGTGCAGGATAAACTGCAGCTGCATATCAACCAGACACCGCTGGGGGTGATCCAGTGGGGTCCGAACATGCGCGTCGAGGCGTGGAATCCGGCGGCGGAAATGATATTCGGTTATACCGCCGCAGAAGCGATCGGCCGCTCGGCGACCGACCTCATTGTGCCGGACGATGTTTTCGTGCATGTCGAGCAGATTTGGCAAAACCTGATGACTCAAACCGGCGGCACGAACGAGCGACATCGAAACAAGACCCAAGACGGCCGCCGCATTTGGTGCCACTGGCACAATACCCCGCTGGTCAACGCGAGCGGCCGGGTGGTGGGTGCTTCGTCAATCGTTCAGGATGTAACCATGGAAATCGAATACGAGCATCGTCTGCAGGAGGCCAAAGAGCGGGCCGAGACCGCCAACAAGGCCAAGAGCGTGTTCCTGGCCAATATGACCCACGAACTGCGAACGCCGATGAATGCGATTCTCGGCTTTAGCGACCTGCTTCGCACCGAGCCGATGACCGCCGAACAGCTCGACTATGCCGAGACGATTTACACCAGCGGCCAGCATCTGCTGTCATTGATTAACGATGTGCTGGATGTGTCCAAGATCGAGGCCGGCAAAGAAGAGATCGTTACCGCCGCCTGTTCGCCGCGGCAGCTGTTGGGTCAACTGGAAAACATGATGCGAAACACCGCCGAACGCAAGGGGCTGTGCTTTGAGATAGAGATTCAAGACGACATCCCCGAACAGATCGTCACCGACGCTAAGCATCTGTATCAAACACTGATCAATCTGACCGGCAACGCGATTAAGTTTACCGAGCAAGGATCCGTTTCGGTGCGCATCTCTCTGCTCGACGGCATCGCCGATACGCGGCTGTGTTTCGAGGTGGCCGATACGGGCATTGGCGTCCCGGCCGACCGGCAGGCGACGATCTTCGCCTCGTTTGAGCAGGCCGACATCCAGACCAGTATCCGCTACGGCGGGACGGGGCTGGGACTGGCCATCAGCAAAAAGCTCGTCGAGATGATGGGCGGAACCCTCACGCTCGACAGCACCGAAGGCGCCGGCTCAACCTTCACCGTCATCCTGCCATTTGAAGAAGCGAACAAAAGCACAGTGCCGCAAGCCGCCCGATAGAAATGCCAATAACGCCCGCATTTCCGAGAGACCCCAAGCACCCACAAGCTACCGCTTGAAGGTGCCACCCGCCGCCGACTTGCGATTCATTATCCATTATTCATTCAAATACGCCTCCGCCATTTGGCACAGTGCCGTCAGGCGTTTTTGGCTTCTTGGGCCGCCGGTGTTTTCACCGTTGGCCTTGGCCATCGCCCGGGTGATGGTGGCGTACTGGGATTCGGTCATAAAGAACGACATCGGCAGCAGCGGCGGTTTGGCCGGTGTTTTCGGCAGCGGCTGATTCTTCGACAGCGCCTCGAGTTTTTCGACCGCCGTCTTGGATTCACCCAGCCGCTTGGCCAGATCCCGGCGATTGAAACACCCACAGAGCTGCTCGATGAGCCGGGCTTTTTTATAGACATTATCCCGCCCGACCAAGCCGTTGAGGTTCAGCAGATACAGCCGCGACTGCTTATCGTCGGCGGCGAAGACCACACAGTCGGCGACCGTGTATTGAAGCTGCCGCAATGCCCGCAGACGATGATGACCGTTGAGCAGTTGCCAGCGGTGTTTTTTTGTCGGATGGCTTCGCACCACCAGCGGTTCATACTGCCCGGTGGCCTCCAGATGACGAACAAGCGTGTCAAACTTCGCCTTGGGCATCCGGTTGGCATTGTCCGGATGCGGATAAAGCTGACGAATGGGTAATGAGAAAATCGTTTGTTGGGGTTTGTGAGTGCGCATAGAGGATGCTCCTTTCAGTGGAATGGTTGATTGATGTGTACAGTAGCCCGAAGCGCAAGCGCAGGGATGAAACCACCCTGTGCTTAAAGCAACTCGCTAAACGCCTCGTCCACATAAACGCTCATCGCCATGAAGCCATGTGCCATAGGTTGTCGTCGTAATGAAATAGGCCAGCGGCTTGTTCAGCACAATAAGAATTCTTCGGGTTTTATTGCTATCACAGGGTTAATTGTTGGACACAGGGCGTATCCCTGCGCTTCGGGCTATTGGGCGACGACCTGCTTCAGGGCCGCGTCCAGCCCGTCCATCGGATGACCGACCCAGGCGACCTTGCCGCTGCCATCGACGATGAACGCGGTGGGGATACCGTTCTGTCCAAAGGCCTTCATGTAGCCGGCGCTGGCCTTGCCACCGGTGTCGGCGGCGACGGTGTAGCCCATCGCCCCGGCCTGTTTGGCCACGAACCCCTTGACGACCTCGACGCTTTCATTCGAGACGCCGATGACCGTAACGCCTTGGTCCTTAAATTGCTTCTGGATTTTGGTCAGGTGGGGAATGCTGACTTTGCACGGCGGACACCAGCTCGCCCAGAACTCCACGACGAATACCTTGCCCGCTTCGAGCGTCACCGCCTCGCCCTTGACGAAGGTCAGCCCCTCCAGCACAGCGGCCTTTTGCCGCGATTCGACCGGGATGAGCCGCGTCGCTCCGTTGCCTTGCGGCGGTGCGGGCGGTGCGGGTTCTTCTTTCTTGCTGCAGCCAGCCAGCCAGCCGATACCGAGTAATGTGACAAGAAACAAATGCGTTAATTTCATCATAGATCCTTTCAATTGAGGTGTCCGGTCGCAGATACTATACACGATACGGATGGTTCTGGTAAGAAAAAAAACAGCGTTTTTCCCCGCGACGGGTGGCATGGTCAAGCTGTGCTTGGCCGTGAGAGTTATGATGTCCGCCGGCGTTTAATCGGGCTTATTTGCGCCGCTGGCGCTGTTGCTGTCCCACAGATAGTACCCACCCTGACCGGCCAGCTTGCTCAACACAAACTCGGTGCGTTCGCAACTGTGGGCCATCTGCCGCCGGTTCGTGAACTTCTGGCAAAATCGTCCCATCTCGTCGTCAATGAATCGGCGCAGCGGATGGCTGAGGTGTTCGATTTTTGCGCCGATGGCGACGCTGTCGTGCCAGTGATGCTCATCGACGCCGACCGCTTCCAGGGCCGCTTTCATTCGCTCGGTTTTGGCGTCGGCCGCCGGTGCGAACGCCTGCATCCCGGCCCGCTCAAAGAACGGATGAACACGGCCCATCACACTGACCGCCTCGACCATCGGCGAACCGGTCAGCGGCATCGTCTCGGCCACCAGCCGCCCGGCCAGCCCCAGCCCGCGATAGCGCGGCTCGATAATGACCCGTCGGATGCACACCATCTGTTCGTTGAGCAGCGTCAGTCCCGCCGCCCGATCCAGCCCGGCAAAGACCCCGCCGGTCGCGGCGTTGCGTCCGGCCAGATTCGCCGGCGGAGACCCGTACACGATCACCCCGACCACCGGTGCTGCCAGATGCCGCCACAGATGCTCATCGACGAGCTTGTAAATCCCGCGCGTCGGGCCTAATGCCGCACCCCGATAGTGAAACTGAGCCAGCGCTTCGTAATCGCGGCGCCCGCCCGGAACAATCCGAAGCTGTTTTTGCAAACTGCATAAATGATTCGATGTCATAAACACGCCTCCTGATTAGACAGACATTTGTTCCTGGTTAAAACTTCATCTCTATTTAGTTGTCAAAGAACCGTGGCACGGCCATCTTGGCCGTGATTGACAGTGTTGCACCTCACGGGCTGGAAGCCCGTGCCACAAAAGCGCCGCTGGGCTTTTGTTTTGTGAACACAACCCGATTAACCGGATCGCGAGATTTATCTTTATACAGCGTCTCGGTTCGCCTGTTGAGGTTTTTGATAATCAGGATGTCCGGTCGCAGGTCGGGCAAAATGTCCTCATGGCTGGAGCATAGCACAAAGACCTTGCCGCTTCGGGCCGCGTGTTTTTGTATTTGATGCGCCACCCCGGCGGCGGTGATGCGATCCAGCGAACTGGTGAACTCATCGGCAAAGATAAACTGCGCCGAACCCGCCATCGCCACAGACAGCCGATACCGATGCTGCTGGCCGACGCTTAAGGCCGCCGGGGTTTGCAGCATACAGAACACATCGCCCAGACCCGCACGGCTGAATGTTTCCGTCGTCGCAAACAGCGGCTGGTCAATACAGTCGATCAGCGGGCGGTCAGTTGCCAGCTCGACCGCGTCCAGACGCAGACGGTCGCCGGCGTCGATGTGTTCATACATCGCGTTCAGCAAAACCGTCTTGCCCGCACCGCTGGCCCCGGTGATATAGACAATGTCACCGCCGCGAACCCGAAGACGACACCGGTGCCGCAATCGTTGTTGCGTCAGCCGCTCGGTACGCAGCCCGAACAGCCGCATCAGCTCACGCGCCCGCGGGGTTTGCGGCGTGGGAAAATCAATACAGGTCTCGACATTAAACTCAAACATAGAGTTGCTCCTTAAACAAAAGCGCCGCGGCGGGTGGCACGGTCAAGCTGTGCTTGGCCCTGCGGGTGTGTTGCTGGTTATCCGATCGCCCATCCCTGCGATTGCGCTTCGGGCTGCCGTTTGTTTATTGTCTTGAAACGGCTGCAGCACTTTTCGCACGCGGTAGCGGCTGACGCCCAGTTTGGCGGCGATGGCTTTTTGACCTGTGCCGTAAAGAAACGACTCGATCAGGATGGTTTTTTCCAGCGGGGTCAGCTGTCGCAGCATCTCATCGGCTGCGCGAGCCGTACCGCCGCGAAGCCGCCGCACCATCGCACGGAACCGGCGGCTGACCGTGCTGGCATGTTCACCGCTGAGTCGTGCGACCTGGCCATAGCTGCCGCCCTGGTCCACGATCATCCGAAGCAACGCTTTTTTCTTGCTGTCGAGCCGCACCGATCGTCCGTGCAGAACCCCCGCCATATTGTCCAGTTTTTCACGCGCAATGACGGATTTATCGTTGTCTGAATTGTATCGGCTGATCGCTTTATTGTCCATTTTTTACTCCATTTTAGGTGTTTTTGAGATAAAATATCACGCCTTATTGTTATTTAGTTATCAAACATAATACCCAATTTACATTTTTGTGTTTTTAATGCAAGATCAAAATCCAAAGATTTTTGAAAAAAACACCCCCCAAACACCCAACCCCAGACCCAACCGCCGCTTATCGACAAAAACTTTTTTTGTAAGAGTTCACATTTCAAAGTGTAAACAAAAGCGGAGCGGCGCGAGCCCGATGGCGTTTTACGAATATGCTGGCGTTGTAATCGGAGGGCTTGCGCCCTTGCGATGTTGTGTAAATAAGCTAAAGATTGAACTTTATGGCAAGAGTTTAGGGCGTGGTAAATACGGGGTTTAGGGTCATTATTGTAATTTTATCCAAAATGGCGAATTTTTTTTTACGATTTTTTTTTTGCGGGTAGTTTGTAACTTCTTACAGAAACAGTCATTGCGTTCCAAGGCCCGAAACCGCTGCGGTTTGTTCGGAAAAAAGTCGAAATAAAATCGAACCCAACACCCTTTTATAGGGTATATTATATACAGTGGATGAGGTAAACGGAATTATTTTAACGACTTTTTCATCACCCTCCTCCGAAGCCAGGTGTCGCTGAAGCGTATCTGGCTTTTTTTATGCGATGTCGGCGTACGCCCTATAAATTCACTGCTTCCGACAGCGTCGCGGCGATGTTTTTTTGTTTGGTTCAGATTCAAAAAAAAATAGGCGTCGGGGCCATATTCTTCGATAAATCACCAAAGAAGACTCCTCATTCTTACCGACAAACAGAAGTAGAGGGCTTTATCAAGGTTTGTTTTGGCATCCGTTTTGCCCCTGAACGAATTGTTTACTACGCTTTATCAAAATGATACCCCATCTTGGCGTCGATAATTGAGGCAAGCGTTGCCCAAGGTCGCTTTGTTATGGAGTGGAGCATTTGATAAGCACGAAAGAATACGAACAATGAAGTACAAAAAGTACATTTTTCTCGCTGTTGTGTTATGTGTTGTGGGGTTGCAGGTTGGCTGCACGGAATCGGCTCGCACCGAGAGTGTCCATCGCCGATTTGACCGCGTGATGGAGCAGGCCCGCATCGATGCCGCTTTAGAGGGCATCGAACAGGGTCGGTTGCAGTACGCCATCCGCCTCCTTGAGGATCTGATCGAGTCCGGCTCGGCATTTTCGGATCGCGCCCAGGCGATCCTGAAAGAACTGCGATTCGCGACACAGCAAATGGCCATCGCCCGCCACGCCGATGCAGCCCTGCAAGTGAACTAACCGCCGTAAGCAGCGATTCGTCACAAAACAGGCACCTTGCCGTCTTGTATCACAGCCACGCGGCAACCCTTTTTCCTCCATCGCCACCCGGACCTCTTGAGATGTCTCAAATCTCAAATTTCAAATTTCAAATTTGAAATCCCCGCCGTCGGTGCTATACTTTCACGCATGGCAAAAATTCTAATCATCGGTGCCGGCGGCGTCGGCAATGTCGTCACGCGTAAATGCGCCGGCGGGTGGCACGGTCAAGCTGTGCTTGGCCGTGGGAGCGACCCGCGGTGCTTTGACGAAATCATCCTCGCCAGCCGCACGAAGTCTAAATGCGATGCCATCGCCGCCGCACTCGACCGGCCCATCACCACGGCACAGGTTGATGCGGATAATGTGCCGCAGATGGTCGCCCTCATCAAGAAGCACACCCCCGACCTCGTCCTCAATGTGGCCCTGCCGTATCAGGACTTGCCGATTATGGATGCCTGCCTGGAAACCCGCACCGATTACCTCGACACGGCCAACTATGAACCGATTGACGAGGCCAAATTCGAGTACAGTTGGCAGTGGGCCTACCACGACCGCTTCAAGGCCGCCGGCATTATGGCCCTGCTCGGCAGCGGCTTTGACCCCGGCGTGACCAATGTCTTCTGTGCCTATGCGCAAAAGCACTACTTTGACGAAATCCACACTATCGACATCGTCGATTGCAACGCCGGCGACCACGGCCACCCCTTCGCGACCAACTTCAACCCCGAGATCAACATCCGCGAGATCACCCAAAAGGGCAAGTACTGGGAAAACGGCCAGTGGAAAGAGATCGACCCGATGAGCGTCTCGATGGACATCGACTTTCCCGAGGTCGGCGTGCGAAAAGGGTACCTGCTCTACCACGAGGAAGAAGAATCGCTCGTTAAACATATCACCGGCCTCAAGCGCATCCGCTTCTGGATGACTTTCGGTGATGCGTACATCAATCATTTGCAGGTACTGCAAAATGTCGGCATGACGAGTATCGAGCCGGGCTACAAAGAAACCGCCGCACAGGCCGTCTCCTACACCACCGGCGTACCCGCCATGATCGGCGCCCAAATGATGCTCTCCGGCCAATGGAAAAAACCCGGTGTCCACAACATCGAACAATTCAACCCCGACCCCTTCATGGCCGCCCTAAACACCCACGGCCTCGGCTGGAAAATCATAGAAGGAAAGACGCTGGAATAATAGCCCGAAGCGCAAGCGCAGGGATGGGGACCACGAATTATTTTGTAGGATGGGCTGTGTCCACGCTGAACAAAACGGGAACGAGAGAAACAAAAGCGGCGCGGCGCAAGCCGCCCGATATAACGCCAATGTTTCTCGAAAACGCTGGCGGCCATCTAAACCCCAATCGGTCGGCTCGCGCCGACGCGCTTTTGTTGACACCCTAAAACTTGAACGCTTACGAAATCTCTGACTTGTTAATCTCCAGCACTTCAAACTCGATATCGCCGCGGGGGACGGTGGCGGTGAAGGTCTCGCCGACGACATGGTCGAGCATCGCTTCGCCGACGGGCGAGGAAATCGAGACGCCGTCGTCGCTAATATCCGCATCATACGGCCCCAGCAATTGAAAGACGACCTTTCCCTTGGTCTCCAGATTCCGCAGCGTCACCACCGTGCCAAACGCCGCCTTCTCGCACGACACCTCGGTGCAATCGACCACTTTCGAGAAGTTCAGCTTGCCGCGAATCTCGCCCATCCGGCCCTCGATAAAGCCCAGATTCTGACGGCCGTAAATATATTCGGCATTTTCCTTGAGGTCGCCTTGCTCACGCGCCTCTTTAACCCGCTGCCTGACGACGACCGATTCGGCCTCCAACTCAACCAGTTCTTCTTTCAGTTTTTCATGCCCCGTTTTGGAAATCGGCATAATGTCGTGCATTTGAACAGTTCCTTATCTATGAGTAACGATTCAGTTCTCTAAGAGGCTGCACTATACCAAATTGCACCGCCGCCGTAAACAGGTTTTTGTCCTTTCAGGGGCCGGCCCCACGCTGATTGAAATGAGGAAATTCCCTGCCGTAGAAAATTATCTTGTCAGCGAGCCGGACAGGCGGTATAAATAAAGCCGACGAAGCCGTTTCAAAAGAGAGAAGTGATGATATCGCATCCACTTACATTTTTGGTCGGATATGTGCTGGTTACATTTATCCTGTCGTTTGTCGTCGTGGGTCCGCTGGTGGTGTTTATGTCGATACTGTTTCGCCGCCGAGTGGAAAAGCGCTACACGGATGGCCTCTATCTCGGTGCTTCGGCGACCGCATTCGCCTTTATGATCCTGCACTACCTGCTCTATCTCCGCGGCTACGGCATGACAAAATGGTCCACACTCTTCGGCGACATCTTCTACCCGTCCCGCTATTTCTGAGGAATCCACCTCATTTCCGGCGAGAGGATATATTTTTTGACTTTTTTCAAAAAAACACTTGAAACTCCTGCGGGCAGGGGTTATAGTGAGCCACAGTTGGAGATTATCCTAAAATTTCGCAATGTACCGGTCGGCTGTGTGTTCGTCAAGAAGTCGGAAATTGCATTGAGATATAATCTTTTCATCACCCTCCTCCGAAGCCAGATTGGCCTGAAGCCGATCTGGCTTTTTTTATGCGCCCGCCCATCGCGGGCTTCTTGCTCGCAGACATATTTATAAAGGCCGATTTCGAAGCTATGTCGGCTCGGCCAGCAGGTCTTTGTATTCGGTGCGGAAGTACTCGGCGTGTGCCGCTTCTTCTGCGGCCAGTTCGGCAAACAATTCGACCAGCTCTTTTCGGTTGGTCATCTGCGAGAGCGTGCGATACAGCATCCGGGCCGAGCGTTCCTTCTTAATCGCGTACCGAACGGCCTCGACCAACGAAATGTCCGCCGCCACCGGCATCGCGTCCAGATAACCGCTGTCTTTGAGCATTTCGACATCCGGCTCGGCCAGTTCATACGGATAGCGTTTCAGCTGGCGCAGTTTTTTTTCGTGAACGCCCTCCTCCTCGGCCAGCGTGCGGTAGAACAACTGCACATCCGCATCCAGCACCTCGCCGGAGAGCTTGGTATAAAACTGCTGGGCGGCCTTTTCCTGCAGGATCGCAAAATCCAGCACATCTTCAAATGTATGAAATTCCACCATAATCGCACGGTCTCCTTATCAAGAGTCTATCGATGAACCGGATGAATGATACCCGATTGTAAACGCAATGCAAGGAATTATCAGCGTGGCATCTTCAAGCGATAGCGTGTGGGTGTTAATGTAAACGCAGGCATAATCAAACTAAGACAACCGTCCATCGTCCATCACATCCCAATCCCCAAGCTCTTAATCTGGGTCATTGTGCTGGTGGCCACGCGGACCATCGCCGCGCCGATGCCGACCGTGATGGCGAGCATCGCTGTTGTGATCGCGATCTTCACCGCCAAGCTGTACCGCCGATTGGTCCACACCAGCGGGATCGCCAGCGGCCCAACCGTCAAAAATGCCACCACCAGCGCACCGCCGGACTGATGCCACTTCTTTTTTTGGACAGGAACAGGCGGCGGAGTTATCGGTCTTTGACCCTCCAGAAACTCATTACACCACCGGCACTTGATCGCCTCAAGCTGGATGATTTCGGCACAAAAAGGACATTTCTTCGTCGTTTCCGCGGCTTGGCTGTCCGTGGCTTCATCAAATTCATAAATCGACTGCATCGTCAAAACTCCAAATATTGAACGAACACTAAACCATAGCGGGGGCCGTACCCACGCAGAGAGTATATCGTCGTTTGTTTGGACCGAATTCACAAAAAAACGGAGCCGACTCGCAAGCCGACCCCGTCTAAATGACTGATTTACTTTCTTTGCTGTTGCCGCTGTTACATTGGCCCGCCCATTCCGTCGCCGGTCAGCCATTGCTCAGCCAACATGGCAAAATCAACCAAATGCTCCGCCCGTGTTGGTATAGGTAACGCCCAGCAGATAAGTATTTCCCGGCGTCAGCATATTTGCATAGAATACCGGTTCTACCTCAGTTGGATCGCTAAAGTACACATTGCTGTTGATGACATCATCGCCATACAGCCGCCAGATTGGATCAATAATCGGTCGAATCGGAATCCCCGTAAAGGAGGTAAACCAAAAGTACTCATCAAGCGAAATCGGTATCGCGGTTACGACATTATGATACGGCAGATTCTCCGGGTCGTAGTGTTCCGTCGGTCCATGCACTGGCCCGTCGCCCATTCCTACCGGCTCGGCCCAGTCGCTCTCATCCGATATACTTTGACCGTTATAAGAGACCCCTGAGGCCTTCCAAGTTACATTGTGTGCTTTTGAAGGCGCAATAAAACCAAAGTCATATGATGAGGGGTGAATACCCCACCATGTAAACGGATACTCACAATAACCATTCGGTGCCGGCGAAACAGTCCCATGCGGCCCCGGACACCAACCCGTACCAGTACAATAGCACGGCCATTCATCCGGGTCGTTATTGTACGCCAGTCCCCACATTGCCGCCGGCCCATAGACAGAACGGTAATGCATAAGGTCAGAGACTCCGCTGCCGATTCCCAGCGTTTTCAAATCGCCGTCGATATAGACATGGTAATTATAACCATACCCGCCGCCTGGCACGACACACTCTTCATTGCAGGTGACCTGAATTTGGTCGTTAAATGTTTTGTACTGATAATATTTATCAAACACCGGCCCGCCGGATGCACCCGCACCGGGCTGAACATAAAGCCCCATATACCCTTGCCCAGGAGCGGTTGGCCACGACAGATTGAGTGCCGTTATCTCATCAATAAGCATCCCGCTGCCGTCATAAATTGAAAGAGTTGATTGTAAGTTTGGATTCGAACTGTCTAAGTCCCAGCCCTTCCACTTGCAGGGCCACGACCACATAGTAATCGGGACCGTACCCACAGCAATTGTTGACCATCCGCCCATTCCATCATACTGCTTGATAGATAAAAAGCGGCCCGAACCGGTATCTTCAACACCGGCAAAATAGAAACTGCCCGTCGTGTCATCGACTAAGCAGGCGAATCCGACAAGCGTCCAGCCCCCGCCAGCTGTTGTCATATCGCACATCACTTCCACGCCGAATGTCGAAGCTTCGTTGGTCCAGCCCCCGCCGGTGCCAGGCATATTGGTCGTGTACGCCAAATGCCCAAGCCCATCAGAACTGGT
>NBLM01000058.1 GCA_002084585.1 Planctomycetales bacterium 4572_13
GAACTGAGGAATGACGATAGCTGCCAAAATACCCAGGATGACGACGACGATCAGAATTTCTACTAATGTGAATCCTTTTTTGTTTCTCATGTTACTACCCTTTCTTTTCTTGTGTGCTTGCCTGTTTTAGATACTTGTTTAATTAGTTTGAACACAAATTTCATGAATGTAGGAATGTACGAATATACGAATGTATGTTTTACCCTACATTCATACATTCCTATCTACCTACATTCCTGTCTTTTTCGCCAGGTCGATATTCGCTTGTCAAAGAACTTCGTAATTGTCGTTACACAGAAAACTTACAATACAAAAGAAGGGTGTGCCAAACGCAGGGGAAGGTTTTTTGAGAAAAAATTTGTTAGAAAATGGGGCTAAACAGAAACCGCCGATAAAAACGCAAAATCGAAGCATCGCAGGGGAAGGATTGCCAATCGTTTAGAATAATTCTTTCTGGTCGATCTTATGCTGGATCAGTTTGGCTCGTTTTTGGCTGGCTTGGGCCAGTATCTTATTGACTTTCTGCGCGTCTCCGGCGGCAATCGCGGCTTGCAGGGTTTGCAACTGGCCGACCAGTTTTTCGATGGCCTCTGTGCAGGTCTCCGAATTGGTCATCAAAATATCCGTCCACACATTCGACGGCCCGGAAGCCACACGAGTGGTATCAATAAATCCCCGCCCGGCGAACTTGATGTTCTGCTGACTAACGCTGTTGACCAGCGCCGCCGCCGTCATATGCGGCAAATGGCTGATCATCCCGAAAATACGGTCGTGATTAGCCGGGGACATCACTTCGGTATTACACCCCAGCTTCGACCAGAAACCGTCCAACACCTCAATCGCCGCCGCGGAAGTGCCGCGAACCTTGCTAAGGATACACCGGGCATTAACCAGCAGGTCATCGCGAGCATACTCCACACCCCGCTTTTCCGACCCGGCAATTGGGTGCGAACCAACATAAACGCCTCTTGGCAAGTGTTCGGCCGCCCACTTGTGAGGCAAGGTCTTCGTCGAGCCAACATCGGTTACAATGCAGCCGTCCTTGAGATAAGGTGTAATCTGCTTAAAATAGTCCTCAAATGTCTGGATCGGCGTCGCCAAAATCACCACATCCGCTCCCTCAACAGCGGCCTCCAAAGAATCGGCAATCTCATCGGCCACCTCATATTGGCGTGCTTTCTGGCGTGTTGAATCGCGGTGGCTGTAGCCCACAATCCGGCTGCGAGCCAACGCCCGTTTGGCCGAAAGCGTTACGCTGGCACCCAACAGCCCCATCCCAATGACACTTATTTTCTTTAAGTTTCTCATAAACAAGCATTTACAGAATTAGACTACAACAACAATCAACATAGAAAAGTACCTTGTAGAGGGCCTTGTGTCAATTTTTTTCTTTCATTTCGGTCGGAAAACTGCTATACTGCCCACCGTAAATGAATAAGTTGCTTCAATGCAACGAAAACGAAAATGCTGATTCGCCTATGAGCGAACTGTTTTTTTATATACCCTTCTGTGAAATGTGCGAAAAATGGCTGAAAAAATAAAAAACGAGATAGCGAATGTGACCAAGCAATATCTTCCATTCGAGGAAGAGGTTGCCGCGATTGACCAGCAGATTGAAGACCTGAAACAACAGGATCGGTCGCTGCAGGGCCAACACGCCCAACAAATTCGCACGCTTCAGGTTCGTCAAACCGAGTTGCTCAAGGATATCTACTCCAATCTGACACCCTGGCAGACTGTGCAGGTCGCCCGCCATCCGCAACGCCCTATCCTGGGCGACTATCTGAACCTGATGTTCAAAGATGTACGCCAGTTGCACGGCGACCGCTGTTTTGGCGACGATCCTGCGATGGTAACGGCTCTGGGGCAGATCGGCCACCAGAAGGTAATGATCATCGGGCAGAACAAGGGCAAGGATGTCAAAGAAAAAGTGGCCTGCAATTTCGGCTGCCCCAACCCCGAGGGCTATCGCAAGGCCTTGGCAAAAATGAAATTCGCAGAAAAATACAACCTCCCGGTCGTAGCCCTCATCGATACCCCGGGTGCCTATCCGGGAATCGGTGCCGAAGAACGCGGACAGGCCCAGGCCATCGCTGTTAATTTGATGGAAATGTCACGGCTCCGCACCCCTGTCGTCTGTGTCGTTATCGGCGAGGGCGGTTCCGGCGGGGCATTAGGCATTGGCGTCGGCGATAAAGTCGCGATTCTGGAACACTCTTATTATTCGGTCATCTCGCCGGAGGGGTGCGCGGCTATTCTCTGGCATGACGGCACACAGGCCCCTGTTGCTGCTGAAGCACTGAAACTGACAGGCAGGGATTTATTCAAGCTCAATCTGGTGGATTCGATTATTCCCGAACCGCTGGGAGGGGCGCATCGGAATATCCACGATACGGTTTATACTGTTGAACGGTTTATTACGAAGACACTGGCCCAACTCAAGCAAGTCAATCTCGATAAGTTAATCAATGATCGGTATGAAAAGCTGAGAAATATCGGCACAAATTGTGCCAAAGCTCTGAAAATCACATCACAACACACAACCGAAATATCGCCGAAAATACCGGAACGATTGTCGATCAAAGCACAACTCAATAAGGCGGTTCCGGAAAAAACACCGAGTTAACCTTCGCTTATTGATCTGTCGTTGTTTCTCGCGGATCATCGCCCTTTTCAATGGCTTCGATCTTATTGACCCGTCTTAGGTGGCGTCCGGCCACAAAGTCTGTCGTCAGCCATATTTCCACAATCTTCCGTATCACTTCCGAACCTGTCAAATCACCGGAAAGACACAGGACATTTGCGTCATTGTGTTCACGAGAATACTTAGCCGCCAATTCATCGTAACACAGGGCGGCGCGGATCCCCTTAACTTTATTGGCCGCAATCGACATCCCAATGCCTGTCCCACAGACGAGAACGGCCCGATCAGCTTTCCCTTTAGAAACCGTATTTGCGGCGATATAAGCGGTATCCGGATAGTCCACGGGTTGATCGCCTGAGGTTGAACAGTCGATACATTCAAAACCCAACTGCGAAATAATCACTTTGATTTGCTCTATTGCAGCGTATCCTCGATGGTCATTAGCGACGGCCACTTTCATAAGACTCTTTCTTTCTTTTTCATAATATTGTTACCTATTTGCCGAAAACAACTCCGATAAACATCGATACCTGACCCTATCGGGTCCAAAATATCAGATGTGTCGTCTAATACAAAACACTTCTCAGACGCCGACGGAAACAATTGAACAATACTGTCCCGATGGCTCCGGCTCATCGTAAAAATCACATCGCTCTGCTCGACATCCCCAAGCGTCAACTGGTGGCTTTGATGGCCACCCAAATCAATCCGCTGACCCCGACAGACTTCAACTGCATAGCGACTGGCCGGAACGCCCTCACACGCAGCGACCCCCGCTGAATCGATTATATACCCGAAATGTTCCAATTCGTCAACCGGACAACCCAAATTGTCAGAAAAATATTTTCGCCCAAATCCCGCCGCCATAGGACTGCGACATGTATTTCCGGTACAAACAAACAGTACCCGAATTGTGGCCCAATCTCGAATCTGACAAGCGGACATCGCGCCTTCACGAAGAATCCGGATGTCTCGTTTACCTATTTTAACAACCGTGCTGCTCTGTTTGAGGTCAGCAGCAAAATCCGGTATTTCCACAATACACTCAATCTTACCATCAAAATAGCCCAAAACTTCTTTTGCCGCTACCGCTGGAGCCAAACCCGCAGGGTTTGCGCTGGGGACAACAACGGGAAATTGAGCTGCGGCAAGAATTGCACAGGTAACCGGACAAGCGGGATAGCGAACCCCCAATGTTCCGTCAGCATAAAGCAACTCGAAAACGCTTTTGGGAAAATTTCTCTCCGCTTGCCTTAAGGCCTCATCATCCAACTCAAAGACAATCGTAACCGGCCCGGGAAACGCATGTTGAACCAGTTTGCGAACCCTCGCATTCATAGACGGAACATATTTTTTGAGTTGTTCCCGACTTCCGATGTGAAGTGTGTAGCGTTTGCTCGATGGGCGGTTTTTAACCGCATCCAGACGGTCGATGGTCTGCTTGTCAACCTTACAGCCAATTCCATACACAGTTTCAGTGGGAAAAGCGACGAGTGCCCCCGCATCAAGCAATTCTGCGGCTCTTTGCACAGATTGGCTGTCGTCCGGCGCAGTAATTTTTAAAATTTCCGTCTTCATGCCGGACTGTTGTACCAAAATCAGGGACCAATTACCACCGAAAAAAACGGCGGCCAACGATCTCTTGTAAATTAACGACCCTTCAAAACACCCGGCATCGTCGAAATCGATGCCTTGATCTGGCCCGTAACAGGATGAATAAATATCTCCGGCATCCTCGCTCCATCAACATTGCAGGGGACAGCAGGCGTCCCAGAAATTTTCATCCAGCCATTGCCATCGACGGCATCATAATCCAACGATTGGCCAACGATATAGTGCAGCCGCTTCGTCATATCGTTGTTCCACTCTTCATAGATGATTGGCTTGTCGGTAAACACTTTTTTCACCTCGGAAGTATCGGGCAGATAACTCATCTCAAGCCGCATTGAATAGACAAATACCTGCTTTTGTATCCGGCCATCTGAAATCGGATAATAGGCCAGCTTCATCGTATCCTGATCGCCGTCGCCAACAATGCTCTGTTTGCCCATGTCCCAGCGGATTGTCGTAAAGCCATCCACCATCGCCACACAGGGCCGATTCATTGGATTATTGGGATCCGAAGCTGCGGTTTGGAGTTGCTCGTTATTGACAAACTCGATTTTGCCGGGTCCCGCAGCTAAAACCACATCACTAACCCGATTATAAGAAATTTCTGCACAGTAAAGTTTCACATTCGAAAGCTCCCGATCCCCCTGCGTTCGCTTTGAGTCAACAAAAACTTTGCCTTCGGTCATCCTGATGTGGCTGATATCGGGCTTGCCCTCAGCATTTTCATCGAGAGATATCGTCAGTTTATTTCCGTGGAGACAATCTAATTGAGTGAATTCCGATTGCGACGATTGATGTGTCGCCATCACATTGCCGTTAAATATCACCTGCTTAATGGTCTGGGATGAGTCCGCGATAAATCGGGCATTTTCATCTGCTGTTACAGTTACGGGAATCCACAAATCAGGTGTTGCACTGTTGGGGTCCGGAGGTAAATGGTGTGTAAAACGAACCGGCCCATGCGCCAAACCAGAACCCGTCAGTAAATCATAATCAATCTTCCGAGCCTCAAATTTCGTCGGGGGCGAAGCGTTTGGGTCTGAAACAGCTTTTAAGGCAGTGTCGCCCGTATCCGACTTGGCAACAGCATCCTTCTCACCCACCAAGTTAGCCATCCCAATAACGGGAGTTTGCTGTGAAGCAGGTGTCATTTTCGCAATCCGTAACGGCGCGTTCCCCATTTCCACCGATAACGCTGATGGAACAACAGGCATCCGCTCCGTATCCTCGCCCTGCATCGGTTTTAAGATGATGCCGCCATCGCATGTAACGATAACCTCCGAGGAAGATTCCAGATCCTGTGCAGTCTCGGTTTTCTTCTCTGACGGCTCATTCGTTTTTTGCACCTTTTTAGATTTTTTCTTTGTCGGCTCCGAAGCCCCGTCAGTACCAACGCTTTGGTCAAATGAAATATTTTGAATATTTACATGCTCGGCCCCGGAGACGACGATTTTATTACCATATTCAATTTTGACATTATCTTCAAGAAGACACTGATAATATCGTACCGGTCCAGGCAACTTGTCCCCGTCCACTTCGGCCTTTTCGGACGAAGCCACAGGGGCGCTGGTCTGCGGGGCCGGAGTCGGGGTCGCTGACACCGTATCTGTTTCGGCTTTCGCATTTTTTGCACCGAATGTCGGATCCGTCAGCCCCTGCATTCGAATCTCTTCCAAATCGCGAATTCGTAAATAGTCAATTCTCCCATTAGCCGAATCGAAAATGACAACTAGGCCGGTTCCTTTTAATTCCACCTGATCCGATTTAATGTGAACTTTCCGGTCGGTGGCAAATTCAGAGCGTTCGCTGCTGAATACAAGGTCGTCCATTTCGACGAGGGCTTCGCTCATCTTGCTGCCGGGCTTGGGCATCACATGAATTTTAACATTGCCGTTAAGCCGCGCATCTTTCGGCGTTGAACTCGACCCGGAAGTTTCCGTCTGAAACATTCCCGTATCCGCATCAATTCGACATTGGAAGTTTGATTCATAAAAAATCATATACGGCTTTTCGACCTGCCGACGGGTCGTATCCATATCCTGATTCAATAGCTTTTCAAACCCAAAAACTCGTGACATCTCTTTGGTTTCCGGGTCAAGAACCACATAGCGTGCCTTCTCGAGACCAATAACATCCGTATCCCCCGTTCGCTGAACAGCATCACCCGACTCCGGCATCTCCAGATCATCTGACCCTGTAACATTGCGAACCTCGATTGGCTCAGCATCCATTATCAGAGCGTAGCCCCAAAACAGCGATGCCACAAATCCAACCGCGATAAGACCAATGATTAATTTTCGCATATAAACAAACTCTCTCTATGTTAAATCCCTTGCTACTCGGAGGGGTAACCATGAAGTTACTGAAGAGCATGAAGTTTTTTTATATGTTTTTTCCTTCATGGCCTTCAGTAACTTCATGGTAAAATAAACCCGTAACTACAAACCAATACTATACCTGATACCGCTCCATCAACTCTTCCCATTTCATCTTTTTTTTCAGCAGATGTTCAATGACCTCCGCCACGGCTCCATCGCCGCCGGCATGCTGCGTGATGAAATCGGCGTGTTTTTTAAATTCATCCACGGCATTCGCAACGGCGGCCCCAAAACCAACCCTGCGAACCAAGGGAATATCCATCAGGTCATCACCGACATAGGCCGTCTGTTCAGGCGTTAAGCCGACTTTGTCCAACAGCTGCTCGAATGCCGGAAGTTTTTCAAGACATCCCTGCATAATATGCGTAATCCCAAGCTGCTCGGCTCGAATGGTGGTCGCGGCCGTTTCCCTGCCGCTGATAATGGCCGTCAATCCGCCAGACCGCTGCCACAGCTTAATCCGGTGGCCGTCCAGCACAGAAAACCGCTTGCTCTCGGTCCCATCCGAATGAATGATAATGCCGCCATCGGTCAAAACGCCATCCACATCGAGAATCAACAATTGTATTTCGGAAAAATCCGTCATTGAGCTATCCTACAATTTTAATGGCCACAATATCCTGTACATCAATCAATCCCACCGGCTGGCCCTTTGCATTGACTACCGGCAGTTCATCGATCCGATACTTATGAAAGACCGCCATCGCCTCAGCGGCCAGCGTGTCTTGAGCCACCCGCTTGCAGTCCGGTGTCATCACTTCGGAACATTTCACCGCAAAAGTATCTGCACCCTTTTTGGCCAACAAACGCCTTATATCCGCATCGGTGATAATGCCCGACAGCTTTCCGCCGGCATCGGTTACCATCACAGCACCCCGCCGTTTTGTCGTCTCATTCTTAGCCAGCATCTGTTCAACTGTATCATCTAATTGTGCCACCGGCAACGGCTCATCGGGCCGAAACCACATTGTCTGCCCGACGGTAATCAACTTGCGGCCCAAGGCCCCCGCCGGATGGAACCGGGCATAATCCTCAGCCCCAAACGCGCGTGATTTCATCGTCGTCAAGGCCAGCGCATCGCCCAACGCCAGCATGCAGGTTGTCGAAACGCTCGGCGCCACACCCAGCGGACAGGCCTCAGTCAGCATCCCCATACACAAGGCGATATCACTATGAACCGCCAATCGGGACTGTGGATCGCCGACAATCGAAATCAGTTTGATCTCGCGTTGCTTAAGTGGTTCGATCAACCGGATGATCTCTTCGCTCTCACCGCTGTGGCTCAGTGCCAAGACGATATCATTTGTCCGAATACGCCCTAAATCACCGTGAACCGCGTCCGCCGGATGCAGAGAGTGGCTCGCTGTGCCCGTAGAAGCAAGCGTGGCACTGATCTTATTGCCGACAATGCCCGCCTTGCCCATACCCGAAACGATCACCGAACCGCTGCATTCAAGAAACAGTCGAACGACCTCTTCAAATTCAGGCCGCCGCACAAGATCCAGCAGTCCAAGAACTGCTTGTCCCTCTTCGGTGATGACGCTTTGGGCAAACGAAATATCAACCTTTATTTTTGACATTTTCTGTTCCAATAAAACAATAAAACAATAAACCTTTAAAACCGTACAATGCTCCCTCGCTCGTCATGGCAGACAATCTTCGGTTGGGCGGAGTTGGCCGTTGCATCGGCATAGACCCGGATTTTCTTTTCGTGGTCGGTTTCAATCTGCATCAGAACCGAACGCCGCTGGTTTAATAAAAAGCTCGCTACAGCCGGGGCCACGGTCAGCTCGATGCGACGAATTTCATTTTTCGATGATGCCAGCCGGAGCGACCGCACGATCTCGATGGATTGGGATTCCAAACTCTTGATAACCCCGGCACCATCGCAATGGGGGCATTTCAGATAGGTACTCGAGTGCAATGAAGGACGCATCCGCTGCCGCGTTAGTTCGATCAGGCCAAACGCACTCATCCGAAGCGCCCTGGAACGAGCGCGGTCGGATTTTAACGCATCGCGAAATATCTTTTCGATCTCGCGTTTATTGCGATTTTCACGCATATCAATAAAATCACAGATGATCAGCCCGCCCATATCGCGGAGTTTGAGCTGCCGCACGATCTCTTTGGCCGCTTCCTGATTGATCTTAAACGCCGTCTGCTCGGCATTGGTCTGCTTGCGATAGCGACCGCTGTTGACATCAATCGCCACCAGCGCCTCGGTCTGCTCAATCACCAGCGAGCCGCCGCTTTTAAGCTCGACCCGTGTGGCCTGTATCTTCTGGATTTCTTTTTCGATATTAGACTTGTGAAACAGCGGGCTTTTTCCGTCATAATAAGTAACCCGCCGCTTGAGCCGCGGCTGGACAATCGACAAAAAGTCTTTGATCTTTTTTGTTACCGGCTCATTGTCGCACAGAATCTTGCTGATTGAAGAATCAAAAATGTCCCGCACCGTACGAATGGCCAGATCGGACTCCTGATAGATTTCCGCCGGCGTTTTTTCTGAATCAATCCGTTTACTAATCACTTTCCACAGCCGCTTCAAATAGTTGATGTCATTTTGCAGTTCGCGTTTCTTGGCCAACTGAGCCGCCGTGCGAACAATCAGCCCGATATTGGCCGGAAGCGAGAGGCCATCGATGGTCTCTCGGAGCTTTTTCCGCTCATCCTCCTCCTCGATCTTCTGTGAAATCCCTATCTTGCTCATCCAGGGCATCAGCACAAGGTATTTACCCGGCAAGGAGATATAAGTGGTGAGCGTCGGCCCTTTCGTATTAAGTCCCTCTTTCGTTACCTGAACAACGACATCCTGCCCTTTTTTCAGACATTGCTGAATCGGGGGCCGTTGCGCGAGGGCTTTGCGGCGACCGATTGTCTCTTCGTTGTTCTTTTTTCCAAAATAGCG
>NBLM01000059.1 GCA_002084585.1 Planctomycetales bacterium 4572_13
ACATCGCTACCTCTTCCCGTCAACCCTAAAATTTATATAACTATATTATTGTGCAACGAGTTAGGATGCTTTTTGTGAGTCAATACTTTTGACGCAGGCATCTTCTTTACATTCTTACCTCAATTCTTGTATGTGTTCACTTGGTGTCCAGTCGTTGTTCACTGGATGTTCGAAGACCTGTTCGCGTCTTTCTTGAAAACTGAAAACATCCCTCTTTACGAAGTCAAAAACGCGATTTTTTATGCGATTCTGTTGTTCGATCACCTGTTCGATTTTGAGCTAATTAGGATTGCTGCCGTATAATTTGTTATGGAAATCATCTGAAAATGTCGAAAATAATAAAATAACGCCGGTTTTCAGGTGTTGTTTCGGGCTGTTTGACAGAATTTACGGACAGGAGATTTGCGTTGAGTCGATGTAAGTCGTTTATTTTTTTATGTTTGCTTTGTCTGCTGATACTGCCGTCGTGTTCGCAGAGAGAAAAGATCGTCCGGCGACAGATTCAGTTTGCCGATGAGGGCCCCGGCGTGGTTCGGGTGATGACATTCAATATCTGCGGGGGCAGTGCCGATGACGGTGACAACCACTGGAGCCGCCGCAAGGAACTCGTCTTCGATGTGCTCGCTGGTCACAAGGCCGATGTGATGGGTCTGCAGGAGGCGCTGGATTTTCAAATTCAAGAGATCAAGCAGGCGCTGGGTCGGCATAGGATCGTCTCAGCGGGCGCCGATGACGGTGCGGCCGCGGGCGAGGCGTGCCCGATCCTGTACCGCCGCGACCGATTCACACGGTCCGACTCCGGCACATTCTGGTTTTCCAATATGCCCTGGAAGCCCGGCTCGAAACACTGGGGCAACACATTGCCCCGCATCTGCACATGGGTTCGGCTGACCGACAGGACTTCCGGAAACAGTTTCTATGTGTACAACCTGCATTTGGATCACGCCTCACAGGCCTCGCGTGAACACAGCGTTCGGTTGCTGCTGAAGCAACTGGGTAATCGGAAGCACAAAGACCCGGTGATCGTACTGGGGGATTTCAATATGGCTACCGACAATCCTGCGATGGCGCCGCTGCAGAGAATTGGTGCGGATCTGTTAAATGAACCGATGGCCGATGTCTGGGGATCTCTGCATTCGGACCAGCCGTCGGTGACGACATATCATGCATTCGGCGAGCAGTCGGGCGGACCCTGCCTTGATCATATCTTCATTGGTGAGTGTATCGAAATCATGGGTGTTGATATTGTCGGAGAAAGTTATGATGGGCGTTTTCCATCCGATCATTTTCCGGTGGTCGCACTTTTAAAAATCAAATAACAGGTTGTATCAACGATGTGAAATTCGGTCGGCTTTCTACACAGCGACGACAAAAAAACCGGAACAAAATGAGGGGAAAACGATATTTTCACGAACATCCGGCCCTGATTGATGTATATACCGGTAAGATTTGTGCTGTTAATGATATTTTTTCAAATAGGAGAGCAAAAAATGGGAGTACTTGTCAACAAACCCGCGCCGGACTTTGAGGCCGAGGCGGTGGTCGATGGTCAGTTCAAAACAGTCAAGCTGTCAGCTTACAAGGGCAAAAAGTATGTCGCCCTGTTTTTCTATCCGCTGGACTTCACATTCGTCTGTCCGACGGAATTGCACGCTTTTCAGGACAAATATGCCGAATTTGCCAAACGAGATGTCGAGCTGATCGGGGTCAGCGTGGATTCGCAGTTTTCGCACTTTGCCTGGGTCAATACGCCCAGGAAGAACGGCGGCATCGAGGGCGTTAAATATCCGCTGGTCGCCGACCTGACAAAGAGCATTTCACGGGATTACGATGTTCTGATGGAAGACGGCAGCGTGGCACTTCGCGGGTTTTTCCTGATCGACAAGGACGGCGTCGTCCAGCATCAGGTGGTCAACAATCTCCCCTTGGGGCGAAATGTCGATGAGGCGTTGCGAATGGTCGATGCGTTGCAGTTCTTTGAGACCAATGGCGAGGTCTGCCCGGCCAATTGGACCAAAGGGGACAAAACCATGGTCCCGACCGATGACGGTCTCAAGGCCTACTTCAAGTAATACACCAACGGTACGGCTGGGCGTTGCCTGGCCGTGTTTTTCTCACCTCTTCGGACCGAACACGGGGTTTATGGGATGATATTCTTAGGGGCTTTGGGCGGAGAGACCACTTCGTGGCCCGGGGTATCCAGTCCCGGTACTTTATAGGAGCGGCCGGCTTTTTGTGCCCGCAGAAAATTGATCATCCGGTGGGCGGCTTTGAGACTTTCCACCTGCTCTTTGACCTGCGAGTCCAGGTTTTCGGCGCGATTAGTGGCATTATGGAGTTTCTTTTCAAGACCGGTCACATTTAGGTTGGCCCGCTGCAGCGATGCCCATTCTTTCCGTATTTTTGCAAGCTGCTGTTTGGTTTGCTGATTGTCCTGCCGGAGCGTTTCGAGTTCATCGATTTTCCGACCGAGTCGCTCTTTGGTTTGCTTGGCGCGGCTCTGGCTGGCTTTGAGTTCGGTTCGGGCGGTCTGATTGAACTGGGTCTCCTTTTCCAAGTCCTGAGCGAGCAGGCGGATGCGCATTTGCGCGTTTTCAAATTCATTAGGGCCGTCGTCAGAGAATTCGATAGGCGTGTGTTGCGCCTCAGCCAGTTTTTCCTGCAGAGCGGTGTACTCCAGGTTCTTCTCGGCGATCCGATTTTGAAGTTGCGCAATCTCTTGAGCGTTTTTCTGCATCGTCTGCTGCAACCGGGTGTTGTCCTCGTGAGCGGCCTGAAGCATCGGTTCGAAGTCGTGAATTTGTTGCGTGGTTTCCGAAAGTCGCTGCTGCAGTGATTGAATCTGCTGGTCTTTCGTTTCGATTTCCTGTTGGAACTGGCGTTTGCGGTATTCCAACTCAGCTTGCTGGTGTTGATACCGTTCCTGCATATCCTTTACCCTTTCGGCGTTTTTTTGGACCTGATCGGTCAGCTCCTGTTTTTCCTGCTGGAGTGTTTCGGCCTCTCGCTGTTCACAGGACAACTCTTCTTCCAGCGATTTTCGCTTGTGGTGGGTTTGCTCAAGCATTCGTTCGGTGGTTTGTAGTGTCTGCGTTTTTATTTCGAGTGCCGATTGCAATTGGTCCTGTTCGGTCTGTAATACCTGCATTTGTTCCAGCGTTGTATGGTATTGCTGTTCGATTTCCCGCAGTTCCGTGATCTGTCCATCGAGCGATTCGTTGAGATGGGTCGCTTTGCGGACTTGCTGGTTCAGCGACCGGATTGTTTCGCTGTTTTCTGTGCGTTCATTTTCCAGTACTTCCGTTTGCGTTTTGTGCTCTGCCTGCAATTGCTGATAGCTGTTGCGGACCCGCCGCAGGGTATCGGTAAGGGTGTTGACCTGGAATTCAAGCGAGGATCTTTGCTCGGCAAGCCGGCGGGCCGCCTGAGTATTTTGTTCGATTTGTTCTTCTAACTGCTTCTGAGCGTCCAGCCCCTCGGTAATCTTCAACCGGGCATCGTCCAGCTCAATGATTCCAGACTTGAGCGAAGACTGTAAACCCTCGGTTTTTTGCTGCAATGATTCGACTTCCTTAAGCGTCAGATGGTACTGCCGCTCCGTCTCTTTGAGTGCTTCCAGTTGCAGGTGGAGCGTTTCAATCTCCCCGGCATCGCCGGCAACTTGATCCTGCAACGATATGATGTCCTGATGGGCCGTTTCAAGCTTCTGTTTGTGGGTCTGCTGCTGATGCTTGAGGTCCGATTCCAACTGTTTACAGGCCGCTTGGGATTGGACGACTTGCTGGCGATGTTCCTGGAGCTGAGTTTGCAGGGTTTGCTTTTCGTCGGATAGTTCCTCAAGAGATTGTTCGTGCTGTTGCAGTTTGCTTTGCAGGTCCTTCTGGCGATCCAGCAGGCGACCCCGTTCCTCGGCCGCGTCCCGCAGATTAGCTTCTTTGGCGCCGATGACCTCATTCAGTTGCTTAATGTCGGTTTGCAGGTATTCATTGGCTTCGGCGGAGATATCCAGCTGTGTCTGCATCGAAGCCATCTCATTCTGCAGTTCGCTGATACGCTGCTCGGCCTGCCGGGTTTGTTCGGCTTGATCGGCCAGTTGTATTTCGGTTTTTTCCAGCGAATTTTCTAATGCGGCGATCTGCTGCCGATGATCTGTGCATTCAGCTTCCATCTGCTGTGTCTGTTCATCGTGTTCGAGTTGTAGTTGGGTCTGCTCGCCACGAATCTGCCGGAGGGTATTCGTAACCGTTTCAATCTGGAATTCTAATTCGGTCTTTTGTTCGGTAAGCGTCTGCAACTCGATCTGTTTTTTATCGATCCGCTCCTGCATCGCCTCATTTGTTTCAGCGGTTGTATCCAGTTGTGTCTGTAGCGCGGCGGCCTCCTCGCGCAGAGCGGTGAGCGTTGTTTCGGAGTGTTGGGTCTTTTCAGTTTGGTCTTTCAACTGCAGGGCGGCTTCCTCCAGTGTCTGTTCCAGTGCGGCGATCTGCTGCTGCTGATCTGTGCGTTCAATTTCCATCTGCCGTGCTTGTTCGTCGTATTCGGTTTGCAGTTGGGTCTGCTCGTTGCGAACTTGCCGCAGGGTGTTCGAGGTCGATTTGAACCGGGTCTCAAGCTCCGTTTTTTGCTCTGAAAGTGCCTGCAATTGCGATTCTTTTTGCTCGATTTTGTCCTGCAATTGTTGCTGTGCGTTCAATCCTTCAGCAATATTCAGTTGTGCCGTATCCAGCTGGGAGGTTTTAGAATCGAGCTTTTGACGGAGATCTTGAATTTCCTGTCGGCCTTGGTCGTAGTCGGCCCGCAAGGCCTCCATTTGCTTCCGGTACTCCTGCAATTGCCCATCCAGCGATTGGTTTTCCTGCTTGGCTGTTTCGAGCTGCTGTTCATGGGTTCGCTGCTGATCCCTGATGTCCGATTCCAATTGTTCACAAGCCGCCCGGAATTGGGCGATTTCTTGCTGTTCTCTTTGCAGTTGTTCCTGCAAGTCCTGCTGCTGTCGAATCAGCCGTTGCTGTTCTGCAGCATTATCGTCGAGCTCGGCCGTTTTGTCTGTCAGGCGTGCCTGCAGATGCTCGATGTCCATTTGCAGCGTCTCACTCGTTTCAGTTTGCCCCGCCAAGCGGTCTTGCGTTACCGCCAACTCTTCCCGCAGATCAACGACGGCCGCTTCGGATTGTCGTGTTTGCTCGGATTGTTCATCCAGTTGCCGGGCGGCCTCTTCCAACGACTGCTCTAATTCCGCAACTTGTTGCTGACGGTCGGCGTCGTCGGCTTGCAGTGTTTCCAATTGTTGCTGATGCTCTTTCAGGCCGGTACGGAGCGTATCATTTTCTTCTTGAGCCATCAAGAGGTCTTGAGTCTGTGCCTGATGTTTTTCCTGCAGTTGGCCCTGTTCGTCGCGAACCAGCCGAAGGGTGTTGGTAACCGATTCAATCTGCAATTCCAGTTCGGTTTTCTGCTCCGAGAGTGATTCTTCCAGGTCGGCTGCTTCGCTGATCTGTTGATTCAACGACCGGATTGTTTCGGTGTTTTCGGTGCGTTCGTTTTCCAGTGTTTCTGTTTGGGCTTCGAATTTCCGCCGCAATTGCTGATGGCTGCTGCGAACCCGCTCTAAGGTGTCTGTGGTACTGTTGGCCTGAAATTCGAGTGCTGTCTTCTGTTTGGAAAGCTGTCGGACCTGTTGCGTCTTCTGTTCGATCTGTTCGTTCAGAGTGTGTTGGATTTCCAGTCCGCTGACAATGTCCTGATGGGCCGCCTCCAATTCGGATGTCGTGGTGGTCAGTTGCTCTTGAAGGGACCGAATGTCCTGTTCGAGCGTATCATTTTCCGACAGGGATGCTTCAAGCTGCTCTTCATAGGCCTGCTGCTGATTTCGGATGTCCGATTGCAACTGTTCGCAGGCCGCCTGAGATTGGGCCATTTGTTGCTGTTGTTCCTGAAGCGCGGCTTGAAGGGTCTGTTTGTCTTGCGAGAGGGCCTCTGTCTCTTTGGCCAGGTCGGCGGCTCGCTCCTGAGTGTCCGCAAGCGTTTGCTCCAATTCCATAATCTGCCGCTGCCGGTCGGCGTAGTCCGCTTGCAGAATTTTTAACTGCTCTTGTCGTTCTTGAAGCTGTCTCTGGAGTGTATCATTTTCCTCTTGGGCCGTTTGAAGGTGCTCTGTCTGTTCATTGTATTCGGTTTGCAGTTGGGCCTGCTCGCTGCGAACCTGTCGCAGGGCGTCCGTAACAAGCTCGATCTGAAGCTCCGATTCGTCCCTTTGTTCGGTTATTTCCGCAAGCTGTGAGGTTGTTTGTTTGACCTGCTGTTGCAACGCCTCGGCCTTCTGATTCGCTATTTTGAGGTCTGACTCATAACCCTGCTGATCCTGTTTCGTCTGCTCTTGGCTCTCCAGCAGTTGGGTTTCGAGAACCTGCTTTCCGTCGGACAACGCCTCAAGGGATTGTTTGTGTTGATCCAGTTGTCTCTGCAAGTCCTGCTGACGGTCCAGTAGAGCGGCTCGTTCAACGGCGGCTTCTCGCAGATCAGCTTCTTTCTGAAGAATCGTCTCGTTCAGTTGCTCAATATCGGCCGTCAGGCCTTCGTTGGTTTCAGTGGCCGACTCCAATTGCCTCTGGAGCGAGGCCATCTCATCCTGCAGAGTCCCCAGTGCTGCTTCGCTCCGGCGGGTCTGTTCGGTTTGATTGGCAAGCTGATCCTGAGTTTCCGAAAGTGTCCGTTCTAATTCTGTGGTTTGTTGCCGGCGTTCGGCGCGTTCGGTTTCAAGCTGCTCTGTCTGCCCCTGGTAATCTTCCTGCAGTTGGCTCTGTTCATCGCGAACCAGCCGAAGAGCGTCTGTAACTGATTCAATCTGGAATTGAAGTTCGGCTTTCTGTTCTGAGAGTAATTTTTCCAGATCGGCTGCTTCACTGATCTGTTGATTCAACGACCGGATCGTTTGGGTGTTTTCCGTGCGCTCATTTTCCAGCACTTCTGTTTGTGTTTCATATTCGGTCCGTAATTGCTGATGGCTGTTACGAACCCGCTGTAAGGTATCTGCGGTACTGTTGGCCTGAAATTCGAGCGTCGTTTTCTGCTCACAAAGCCGGCGAACCTGTCGCGTCTTCTGCTCAATCTGTTCATTCAGAGTGTGTTGGATTTCCACCCCGGCGGCGATGTCCTGACGGGCCGTGTCCAAGTCAGAGGTTTGGGTTGTCAGGTCTCCCTGAAGCGACCGAATATCCTGTTCGAGTGTATCGATCCGCTGTTGGTGTTCGCCTATCCGGCCGCTGAGCGCATCATTCTCAGACAGGGCGATTTCAATCTGTTCTTCATAGGCCTGTTGCTGATCCCGAATGTCCGATTTTAACTGTTCACTGGCCGTCCGGGATTGGGCAACTTGCTGTTGTTCATCCTGAAGTTGGGCTTGAAGGGTCTGCTTTTCGTCGCGCAGTTCCTCAAGAGATTGTTCGTGCTGTTGCAGTTGGGCCTGCAAGTCCTGCTGTTGCTTCTGCAGGTCGGCCTTTTGCTGATGGGCTGTTTCCAGGTTTTGCTGGTAGCGTTGCTCTTGCTGCGATAATTGTCCATGGAGGGCTTCGGTGTCTTGCGCAAGGTCTGCCACTTCCGAAACCTTGGCTTCTAATTGTTCTTGCAGATTCTGCTGTTGCTCCTGCAATCGGCTTTGTTCTCTGGCGGCATCCCGAAGATTCGTTTCCTTAGCAGCGGTTACTTCGTTGAGTTGCTCAATATCGGTTCGCAGGGCGTTGTTGGTTTCGGTGGAGGCCTCCAGTTGCGTCCGCAGTGAAGCCATCTTTTCCCGCAGGGTGATCGCCGCCGTTTCGGCTTGATGGGTCTGTCCGGTCTGCTCGGTGAGCCGGGTCTGAGTATTCTCCAGCGACTGCTCTAATTTCGCGATCTGCTGTTGGCGCTCGGTATGGTTGGTTCGCAGAGTAGCTAAATGCTGTTGTTGTTCTTCCAGCCGCCCTTGGAGCGTATCATTTTCCTGTCGGGATGCCTGAAGCTGCTGTGCCTGTTCATCATATTTGATTTGCAGTTGGCTTTGCTCGCCGCGAATCTCTTGCAGGGTGTCCGTAACCGCGTTGATCTGAACCTCAAGCTCCATTTTCCCGAGGGTCATTGCTTCGAGCTGTGATTGGTTTTGCTCGATCTGTTCTTGTAATGCCTCGATTTTCTGATGTTCGATGCCGAGGTCTGATTCGTAACCCTGTTGATCCTGTTCCGCCTGCTTTTGGGTATCCTGCAATAGGGATTGAAGCGTTTGCTTTTCCTCGCTCAATTGCTCAATGTCAGTTTGCAGGGACGCGTTGGTTCCGGTCGTCGTATCCAGTTGCGTCTGTAACCGCTCGATGTCCGTTTGGAGTGTCTCACGGGTTCCGGCGGAGGCATCCAACTGCGATTGCAACGACTCGTTCGTTTCGGTTTTTTCGGTCAATTGATCTTGGGTTGCCGCCAGCTCCTGCCGCAGGTCAGAGGTTGCCGCTTCGGATCGATGGGTTCGTTTAATGTATTTGTCTATCTGTTTAGCGGCTCGTTCAAGTGTCTGCTCAAGCGTTATTGTGTGCTGTTGGTCTGACCCTTTTTCCTGTTTTAACCGTTCAATCTGACCGGAGTGTTCTTTTAATTGGCTGGAGGCCTTTTCAAAAGCGGCGGTCTGGTCGGTCAGGCGGGACATAAGGCGGTTTTGAAGTTTGTGTGCCTCATCCATATCTTTTTGCCACGCCTGTTTTGTCTCGTCCAACTGACCGGTCAGTTGTTGTAATTGCTTAGCGGACTGATCAGACCGTTCCTCGTTCTTGCGACGAGATTCCAGGGCGTTTTGTTTTTCGGTAACTTGGTTTTGGAGGGTCTGGATTTTGGCCGTCAGTTCGCGGATATAATCACCCTGACTCTCACAGGTACCGGTCAGGTATTCTTTCTGGACGACCATTTCGGCGATTTTTTGTTCAGATTCCTTTAGCTGAGATTGGAGCTGTTCGGAGTCGGCGTCAGTCTGCGATTGAGATTTCGGGCCGTCTATACCAAGAATATCTCTACTGTGTTGTGAACGCTGATGCGAATTACTCTCGGTACCCACACTGCACCCCTGTTTCCTGTTTTATCATCACACACATCCATGCGTTCCGAGCAGAGATATCCGTCTCCATGCTTGATTGCGGTCAACTTCTGTCTCCGTAGAGCGATATGGCCCCTGGTGGGCGGCAACTTCAATCACCTCTCCGGCAAATGGGGCCAAAGCGTCTTATATCTAAAGGAAAGACAGTTCAAAACTCACAAGCGGTCATTATATGGACCCGCGGATAGTATTTCAAGAGAAAGCTGGAAAGGTTTTCAAATAGAGTCGCGCAGAAACAGAAATTTTCGATGACAACCCGGCCTAAAAGAAAAGCATTGCTGTATTCTGCCGACATGCTATAATCAGGGTCAAACGGGGTGTAGCTCAGTTTGGCTAGAGTGCATGACTGGGGGTCATGAGGTCGCAGGTTCAAGTCCTGTCACCCCGATTAGCGGTTACTCCCATTCGAAGTTCACGCTCGAATTGATCCCGCTGTCGCTGGGCCTTGCGTTTGTCGGCGTGTTGGAGAGATTGACGCCGCCGCTTAATGCACTGCAACATTATGCTGTTTTTTGTGTGTGTCCATGCCAATGTAAGTTATACTGTTTTCCATAACGACCGGTCCTTTCAATTGTATACGGCTCTGTTGACCGGTCCTTTCAATTGTATACGGCTCTGTTGCCGCAAGGTAATAACCCGCGATGAACAGTGGTTACGCACCACTGTGTCGCATAAGCAGTATCGGCTTATGACGATCTTTACAATCACGGGCCGGTCGTTCCATATTTTCTAACTTTGCAAAAGTTCAGTTATTAACTGAAGTTTTGCAAAATTGAAATTTTGGTGTTATATGACCTCTGCGACCGATAAATCAATAGGAACCTGTAAAAACAGCAACGGGTGTACTGCGAAT
>NBLM01000118.1 GCA_002084585.1 Planctomycetales bacterium 4572_13
CTGATTCATTGTCGAAGCAGCCCACGCTTTAAGCGTCTATAAAAAATGAAATGAATAGCACCAAAAAAAACAGTTGACAAGGGTCGTTCCATATCAGGAATGTATCAAAAAAAAGTTGTAAAATAGAAGCATTTAACTCGCTAAAATGAACCGGATCGGTTATACTTTGACCGACAAAAACAAGGGAGGTTTTTATGGCTGGCATCTTCAAACAACAGTACACAACAACCGTTAAAAAGAACGGCAATCCGTCAAGGTCAAACGCAAAACGCGGTGCTGGTACATCGAGTATCGCAATGCGGATAATGTGCTGCGGCGGGTCAAGGGATTTAAGGATAAGACCGCAACCCGTCAGTTGGCCGATCAGTTGGAGCGGGAAACGGCACTGGCGATGGTCGGGATTGTTGACAAATATAAAGACCATCGGAAACGACGACTGGACGAACATGTACTCGAGTTCCAGGATTCGCTGATCGCCAAGAGCAATACGGTCAAACACGCAAAGCTGGTGTATTCCCGTGCCCAAAAAGTGATCGGTGGGTGCAAGTTCATCTACTGGCAGGATATTTCCGGCAGCCGGATCGAGAAATTTATAGCTCACCTCCGAAAAGATAAGGTCCTTGAGACGAGCATGATAGACCCGGTGACGAAGCAGCCGGAGACCCGAGTCAAACGCGGGATCAGCGCTCAAACCTACAATTTCTATCTGCAGGCCATTCAGCAGTTTTGCCGCTGGATGGTACAGGACCGGCGAGCGGCAGAATCACCTATCGAACACATGAAAAAGATCAATGTCCGCATGGATCGCCGACACGACCGGCGTGCATTGGAGCCGGAGGAAGTGCAAGCCCTGCTGGCGGTAGCCATTGACGCGGAAACGCGGTTTGGGATGGGGGGATATGATCGGGCTTTGTTGTACCGATTAGCGGTCGAAACGGGACTGCGTGCGTCTGAGATGCGAAGCTTGAGGGTGTCGAGCTTTGATTTTGACGAGAAAACTGTAACGGTGAAGGCCGCTTACAGCAAAAATCGACAGGATGCGACGATCCCGCTGAAAAACGAAACCGCAGAACTGCTGAAAAATACTTTCGCAAACAAAACACCAAAGACCGCGGCATTCACCATGCCAACGGGAAACTATCTGGCCAAGATGCTGAAAGAGGATCTGGAAGAGGCCGGAATCGAGTACCAGGACGACTCGGGGCGGTTTGTGGATTTTCATGCGCTGCGACATACAGCAGGCAGTCTATTGGCGGCCAGCGGAGTGCATCCGAAGGTTGCCCAATCGATTATGCGGCATTCGGATATCAACCTGACGATGAGCCGATACAGCCATGTGTTCAGTGGTCAGGAATCCGAGGCCGTGGCGAAACTGCCGGATTTCAGTATGGTCGGACAACAGCAAGCCAAAGCAACCGGGACCGATAGGGAGACCGTTTGCACGGTGAAAAACACTTACAGTAAAACTTACAGTCCTCTTACAGAAAAGGGCTACTCTGGATGTCAACAATCTGCAAATGCTGGCACTATACAAAGCAATGAAGTGACGGGTTCGCCCACTCACGGCGAGCGTTGTAACTCAAGTGAAATGGCGATGTTAGGCGCAAAGAAAGAGTCGATGTCATTGACTGACACCAACTCTTTGCAAGCGGAGGAGGAGGGATTCGAACCCCCGGTACATCGCTGCACAACGGTTTTCAAGACCGTCACCATAAGCCGCTCGGACACTCCTCCGGGCTAAAACCCGTACAAAAGCGAAAAAAACCGCCTTGGAAACTTTTCGCACTCTATTCCTAACAGGCCGCTATTGCAAGAAAATTAACGGAAAAGTCTTTTTTGACATACAGCCGCTTTTTTGTTAAAATACAGCGATAGGAAAAGATATGCTTTATTAGGAGAAGCACCAATGCATTTGTATGTCAGTCTCGGAGAAAGCAGTGTCAATGAATTGAAGTTTGACACCGGTCCCGTCTATATCGGCAGACAAATGGGAAGTCAGGTCTTTCTTCCAGACAAATCCGTTTCCAGACAGCATGCTGTTTTTTACACGACCAAAGATGGGGCATGGATTATTGAAGACCTGGGATCTTCAAACAAAACACATGTAAACAGTCAGGCGATCCACAAAATCGAGTTAAAACATAACGACATCGTTCGTATCGCCGATTTCCTGATTCGTATTGGCCTTGAGGCCGATGAGGACCGCGACCACCGTAATGAAATGGAGGAAACAATCATTGGGGTTCGTCATGACAATTACCAAAAGCTTCACAGTAAGCTTCACACAGTCGAGCGAAATTTTGATGCTCTGGATGCCCCGCCGTTCAAAATCCCGACCCGGCGCATCAAACAGTACCATGAAGCGCTTGCGACTTTCAACAGGCATAAAGCGACAGACCCGCTCTATAAATCGGTGATGGATGTATTATTTCGGCAGTTCAAAGCAAAAAATATCTGGATGGCATTCCGCAAAAAATCCACGGGACCGATGGATATTGAAGATGGCAGGCAACTTTCAACCGAACACATCAAGCGGTTGGATCTGGCGTTACCGGCGAGTTTGGCGGAAGCCATAGCCGAAGATAAATGCCTGCTCATCCACCAACTCCCGCGACAGGTTGCCACCCGCGGCATTCGGTCGGTTCTGATTGTGCCGATTTCCGCCGGCATGGATAATCACGGGGTCATCTATATTGCCAATTCGACGGATCACCCACATTATAATCTTGTCGATATGGATTATCTGATTCTGATTTCAATTAACCTGGCCTATGCAATCGAACGACTGGCTCATAGCTAACTAACACAGCAGGACGATGGAGCTTATTTTTTTCACATTTCCGCCATAGTGTTTCACCTGCATCATCAACCCGACCGCCGGTGCCGAAGCGGCCTGCATCACCAACATCGAAGCGAGCAACGGGTGACTGTCGTGGATTTTCAAATAGTACAGCACTCCGATCATCACCATTGGTAGAAAGATAAACTTAACGACCAAAATGCGATAAGCATCCTTCCAATACGCCCTGAAATCCCATGATGCCGTCGCCAGCATCGCACCCAATGCAAACATCGAAAGCGGCGGCGTGGCCGAACCGAGCATTTCAACCGGAGTAATAATCGCATTCAGCAGCCCCGGCGGTAGCATCTTATGCAACCCCAGCAGGATGATGATTAAGGTTCCCACACTGGCAACGAACGGCGGGGTCAGCATCCGTTTGATGGACACTTTTTCGCCGTGACCAGCGCTGACGAGAAATTTCCCCATTGACCAGAGCATCGGATTAACCCCAAGAACCAGCAAAAAGGTGTACATCGCAAACTCATCGAACTGTTCGGGATACAACATTTGGCCCAGCGGCAAAATCAGATACCCGGCATTCTGAATGGACGCCGGGGCGAGCATATTTCGCTTTTCATCCAGATCACGATAAAACAACACGGCCGCCAGGGCAAGACCGGTCAATATCAGCAGTACCGAAATCAGCGGCATCACGGGCCAATGGGCAAACTGGCCGGGATCAAAGCGACGGATGAGATTCGCGAAAACCATACACGGCAGCAGCACATTGATCATAATGGCAGTCATCGCCGTTACATGGCTGTCCGTAACGATATGCTTGCGCAATAACACCGCCGCGGCAATCGCAATCAGAGCGATTTGCAACATAGCGGTAAGCGTTGTGGCAAAAACATCCGCAAACATCACCGCTTTATAACGCGTCTAAGCCAATGATTCAAGCTAAAGGCCACTATTTCAGAAGCGTTTTCGCAAGAGTTCTACAAAACTAAAAAGAGCGATGTATGATAATCAATTGTTACTATTCAACTTATAATCGGACCTCTTTTTAAATACGGCAGTTTCTGTTTTTCGAGGAAATAAATTCTTAATAGAGAAACCTTAATCTGCCGGGTGTCCTGTTGTGGCTCGTTTCAAATAGGCGATCTGCGCCTTTGTCAGGCGTTTATAGCTCCCCACGGCAATCCCTTTCAGGACAATATCACCAATCTGGATGCGCTTAATCGCCTTAACTTTGTAGCCCAATTGGGAAAACGACCGGCGAATCTGCCGGTTCAAACCTTGGCTGATGACGATCTGAAGCGTCGTTTCCAGATGGCTTCTTCGAACAATCTTAACTGCGGCACCTTGTGTCTTACCCTCGGCTAACCACACGCCTTTTTTCAGTTTTTCAACATCGCTCCCTTCCACCCTGCCACGAACAACGATGTGATATGTTTTCGGCAACTCATACTTTGGGTGGGTCAGGCGATTTACCAGTTCAGAGTCATTGGTCAGGATAATCGCTCCGGTAGTATCAATATCGAGCCGCCCGACGCAAACAACCCGTTCGGGACAATCAATTAAATCGATCGCTTTTTGCCGCCGCTGCGGGTCGGAACTAGTACAAATCACCCCTTTCGGCTTATTCAGCAGGAAATAAACCTTTTTAGCGCATTTGATCCGCTGGCCGTCAACCCGAATATCGTCCTTTTCCGGATCCGAAAAAGCCGGCAGTTCGCAAACAATCTCACCATTGACGGTTACAGAATGCTCAAGGATCAGTGTTTCGCATTTCCGGCGGGAAGCAATGCCGGCCGCGGCCAGTATTTTCTGCAATCGCTGTTTGCCGGCCGGGGCGGAACTCCTTGTTTTTTTGGATTTTTTCTGTGTTTTTCGCATTTATTTACTGCCTCATTCTAAACAATGCATTATAAGCTAAGCACTTCGCTCAGGGCAAGACAATTGCCGTCAATCCGCCAATTTAGCCAGTTTGGCCGATAAAAATGCGTAAAACACTTCCACATCACAATAATAAACTCTTTTTAAGCGTACATCTGAACCTGAAATCCGGCCCGCCAATCGGATTTGTGCTTGACTAATCCCCCTAAAAAGCCGATACTAACATGTCAGTGTATGCTCAGTATAGAGTCGTTTTGTGAAATAATCTATTGTATAACTATAAGATTTAAGGAATTGAAAATATGGCAGCTCGACAAGCGTCCCAAAGTAACACGATGTTGTACACCTTGATTACATTTGTCGCCCTGTTTATCATTGCGGCGGTCGTTGCTGTGGTTTATTATGTCAAA
>NBLM01000060.1 GCA_002084585.1 Planctomycetales bacterium 4572_13
CAGGATCAGATTACCTATCCGCTGACGGTTAGTTTGCTGGGTATCGGCAAGGTCAAGACCATCCGCAGTAATTCGTCGTTCGGTTTTTCCAGCATCTATATCATTTTTGAAGAAGACGCGGATTGGGATCAGTCACGAAACAAAATTGTCGAGCGATTAAACTCCCTGCCCTCCGGCACACTGCCCGAGGGTGTGCAACCGGCATTGGGGCCGGACGCAACTGCGCCGGGGCAGGTTTTCTGGTACACGCTGGAGGGATATGACACCGAGGGTAACCCGACGGGCGGTTGGGATTTACATGAACTTCGTACCGTTCAGGACTGGACCGTGCGCGATGCACTGGCATCAGCCGGTGGTGTGGCGGAGGTCGCTTCGGTTGGCGGGTTTGTTCGGGAATACCAGATCGATGTGGACCCGGATGCGATGCACGCGGCGAATATTGGCCTGAACGAGGTGTTCGCCGCAATCAAATTGTCCAATCGGGATGTGGGCGCGCGGACGATGGAGATCAATCGCGTTGAGTATGTTGTCCGGGGGATCGGGCTTATTAAGTCGGTGGCCGATATTGAGCAGATCGTTGTTAAGGTCAATGACAATGTGCCGATTCGCGTCAAAGATATTGCCCATGTATCCACCGGTCCGGCACTCCGGCGGGGCGTACTCGACAAAGAAGGCGCCGAAGCCGTTGGCGGGGTGGTGGTGGTTCGCTATGGCGAAAATCCGCTCAAGGTGATTCAGAATGTCAAGGCGAAGATCGCCGAGATCGCACCGGGCCTGCCGCGAAAAACCCTCACCGACGGAACGGTCAGCCAGATTAAAATCATCCCGTTCTATGACCGTACGGGGCTGATCTATGAGACGCTGGGAACGGTGCTGTCATGCTTTATTGCGATGCGGTTCTTCAAGGTCGAGGCGAATATCGTGGCCCTGTCCGGAATCGCCATCGCCATCGGCACGATGGTGGATATGGGCATTGTTATCTGTGAAAATATCGTCCGGCATTTGCAGGAAGCCCCGGCGGAAAAATCGCGATTGCAGGTCATTTATGATGCAACCTGTGAAGTGGGTTCGGCGGTACTGGCGGCGATTGCCACGACGATTGTTAGCTTTCTTCCGGTCTTTACGATGATCGGTGCCGAGGGCAAGTTGTTCCGTCCGCTGGCGTTTACCAAGACATTCGCCTTGCTGGCTTCGGCGATTGTGGCGATCTTTGTGATTCCGGTGTTCGCGTATTGGCTCTACGGCGGCAAGCGCAAACCGGCCAACGAGAAAAAGCCGCGACTCAAGCGGTTTGCCAATCTCGCTGATCTGATCGTTGTGTTACTGGTGGCGGCGGTGTTGAGCAAATACTGGATGCCTTTAGGGCCGGATCGCGGCGTGATTGCCAGCTTTATCTTTGTCGCCGGAATGCTTTTGCTGGTATTGGTCAGTGTGATGCTGCTAACCCGGTTTTATCCGCTGATTCTCGGCTGGTGTCTGGCCCATAAAGGTCGCTTCCTGATGATTCCGCTGGTTCTGATCATTGCGGGCGGGTTGAGCTGGCGGAGTCTGGGCAAGGAGTTTATGCCGTCGCTGGATGAAGGGTCGTTCCTCTATATGCCCACGACGATGCCGCATGCATCCATCGGTGAGGCGATTGATGTACTAGCCAAGATCGACTCGGCGATCAAGATGATTCCTGAAGTTAAGACCGTTGTTGGTAAGATCGGACGGGTCGAAAGCCCGCTGGACCCAGCGCCAATCTCGATGGTTGAAACGGTGATCGATTATCATTCAAAATTCAAGCGGGATAAGGACGGCCGAATCATTACCGATGAAAATGGCAAGGCGACTCGCCAGTGGCGTGACCATATCGAAAGCCCGCGCGATATCTGGGACGAGATCGTCAAGGTCGCCAAACTGCCCGGCACAACCAGCGCCCCATTACTTCAGCCCATCGAGACGCGGCTGATCATGCTGCAAACGGGGATGCGTGCGCCGATGGGGATTAAGGTTAAGGGACCGGACTTGCGGACGATTGAGACGGTTGGTTTGCAGTTGGGACAATTTTTGAAGCAGATGCCATTTATCGACCCTGATACGGTTTATGCTGAGCGGATCGTTGCCAAGCCCTATTTGGAGATTCATATCGACCGCGAAGCGATTGGGCGCTACGGCCTGCGGATTGACGATGTGCAGAATGTCATCGAGATTGCGATCGGCGGAAAGCTGGTTACGACGACGGTGGAGGGGCGACAGCGCTATCCGGTGCGGGTGCGGTATCTGCGGGAACTCCGCAATGAGATACAGGAACTCGGCGATATTCTCGTGCCGGCTCCCGGCGGTGTGCAGATACCGATGGGGCAGTTGGTGCGGATTGAATACACACAGGGGCCGCAGGTTATCAAGAGCGAGGATACCTTTTTGACCGGCTATGTGTTGTTTGATGCCAAAGATGGCATCGCCGAAGTCGATGCGGTTGAAGATTGCGGGCGATTTCTGGATAGCAAGATCGCTGCGGGTGAACTGATTTTACCCTCGGGTGTTAGTTACAGTTTCGCCGGAACCTATGAGAACCAGATTCGGGCACAAAAGACGCTGAAGATGGTGCTGCCGCTGGCGTTGGGAATTATCTTTTTGATCCTGTATTTCCAGTTCAAGACGATTCCGCATATGCTACTGGTGTTTAGCGGGATTTTTGTGGCCTGGTCCGGCGGCTTTTTGCTGCTGTGGCTGTATGGGCAGGATTGGTTTATGGATGTGTCGCTGTTGGGCGTTAATCTCCGGCAGCTATTCAATATCCATTCGTACAATCTCAGTGTGGCGGTCTGGGTTGGCTTTTTGGCGTTGTTTGGAATCGCTACCGATGACGGTGTGCTGATGATGACCTACTTAACACAGCAATTCAAAAAGACCGAACCGGATACCATTGAGCAGATTCGCCGCGAGACCCTCGCCGCCGCGCACAAGCGGGTTCGTCCGGCCCTGATGACCAGTGCGACGACCATACTGGCGTTATTGCCGATCCTGACCTCCACGGGTCGCGGCGCCGACATCATGGTCCCCATGGCGATCCCATCCTTCGGCGGAATGATTCTCGCCGTTATCGTCATCTTCATCGTCCCGGTTCTCTTCTGCTGGATGCAGGAACGAAAAATTGCAAATGTGGGGTGATAATTTCACAGGTGGGGGGCGAAAACAAATTTTTTTTTGTTTCGACTTATTATTTCTGAAAACATCTATATATAGTGCTTTACGGTCAATATGTATCTGTATATAGGGGCTTTTTCGCTTCTTAGGCTTCCTTTAGGGCGGTTTATTTCAGGATTTATTTATACTATTCTTGTAAAAAGCCGATTTTTAAGTGTTGACAAAGTGGGAAGAAGTGGTATGGTTTCCCACTAAATGGTAACTCTGTGGGACGAAACACCATGCTGATGTTGACAGGCGAATACGAACATACGATTGACGGCAAGAGCCGGCTTTTCATTTCGAACAAGCTGCGGAGTCAGATCGACTCCGAACAATACGGCAGCAACTTCTACCTCGCCATGGGTTCCAACGGCATTTACTGTTTATACCCCGAAAAATATTTTCAGCAGATCGCCCTTGTCGGTGCGCCAGGGATGGGCGCCCCGGATGAATCCGTTTCGTTTGAGCGGATGAGCTTCGCTTTGGCCAGCAAGGTTGAATTGGATCGGCAGGGACGATTGTTAATCAATGAAAAGTTACGGAAACGAGCTAATTTGGGAACGGCATTGACGCTGGTCGGTGTTCGGGATCATATCGAACTCTGGAACACGGACGATTGGGAGCATTATCTGGATGATAATCTCCAGCAGTTCCATACCCAGTTGGCTCAGGCGCGTCAGGCCCAGTTTGCGAAATCGGGCCGCGACATGGAAATTTAGGGAGGTCTTGTATGGAAACACGGATGAATAATGAGATTGAGATGCTTCGGCAGGGACTGACGGGACAGCGACCGGTTGATGATGCGGTATTGACATCAGCGGCGGTGCTGGGTGATCGTTTGGAAATGCTCAAACGCGACAGCTCGCTGTTTGATGCAGTTTCGTTCTCGCCGGAAGTCGAAGCGATGATGGCCGAGCAACTGACCGCTGTGGCCAACTAATCTTTGAAAATTGGATAAACGAATGACGGCCAAACAGGATAACGCCAGGGATGAGTCGTTGCCTGTTGAGCATATTCCGGTACTCACGGAGCCGTTATTGGAACGGATTCTACTCCCCACGGATGGGGTGATGGTCGATGCCACGGTTGGACACGGAGGTCATAGCCGGCTTTTCGGCCAAAAATTAGGCCCTGAGGGTTATCTTCTTGGGCTGGATGTTGATCAAAACAGTATCCAAAGGGCCTATTTGAATTTATCCGACCTTGCGTGCAGGGTCGAACTGGTGCGAGAGAACTTCGCAGGGATGAACGAAGTTCTCTCACGCCACAACATTGACAAAGTGGATTTTATCCTGGCCGACCTGGGATTTTGCTCGGGGCAACTGGACGATACGGACCGGGGCCTGAGCTTCCAGAAGCCGCAACCGCTGGATATGCGATTGGATGACCGGCTGAAAACCACGGCGGCGGATTTAGTGAATAGTTTAAGCCAGACGGAACTGGCGGATGTGATTTACGAATTCGGACAGGATCGGGCCTCACGGAGGATCGCCCGATTCATTGTCCATCAACGGTCGCAGAAGAAGTTGACGACGACGACGGAATTGGCGATGCTGATTTGCCGGGCGGTGAGACAGACACCTCACCCAGGGCGGATTCATCCGGCGACGCGGACCTTTCAGGCGTTGCGGATCGCGGTGAACCGGGAGCTTGAAAGTTTGGATAAACTTCTGGCCGAAGCACCGGCCCGGCTCAAACGCGGCGGATTTATTGCAGTCATCAGTTTTCACAGCTTAGAGGATGGACGGGTGAAACGAAATTTTCGTCAAAATAAAGCTGATGGTTTTTATGACATTTTGACGAAAAAACCAATAGCCGCGAGTCGCGAAGAAATTGCCCGAAATCCGCGGGCTCGCAGTGCTAAATTGAGAATCGCAAAACGCTTATAAATTGCATACCGTTACGACTATGAAAAAAGGAGTTTTCAAGATGACCGCTGACGCTAAGGTGGGATTATTGCTGGGGTTGTTTTTTATTGTCATTATCGCGTTTTTGGTCAACGGCCTCCCGAATTTTATTCAGGAAGAAAACACCTCACCTCCTAACGCTTCGATCGTCACTCCGACCCAACCGTCCATGGTCCTGGACAACACTGCTTCCGAGGCGGTTCACCGGCTCTATCCTCCTCGTGCCGCCGCTGCTCAGCGGATAACCCAGCCGTCACAGGAATCGATGGTGCTGGATTCGTCGCCTGAACAAACGCCGCAGATAGAAATTCCCGACCTTGTGCCCCAGCGGCAAGTACCGGTTGTCATTGTCAACACTCCTACGGCTGTCGCTCCAACGGTTGCGGAAGTCCCCAAAGCACGAACGCATATCGTCAAATCCGGCGAAATACTGCCTGTTATCGCCAAGCTGTATTACGGCGAAGAGCAGGGCAATCGGCGAATTGTGATCCAGAGACTGTATGAGGCGAACGCTGGTATTCTCAAGTCGCCGGACCGTATTTGTGTGGGGCAAAAACTGACGATCCCATCGCTTGATGAATTGCTTAATAGTTCCAGTGGCGTTGTGAAGGCCCCGGCTCCCACGAAAGGCGTATTCGAAAAAATCGCTGAAGTTTTTAAGCCCGTTGGAAAAAAAGACATCGGTTCGGTTTCCGAATATGTTGTTCGGGAAGGCGACAATCTATGGTCCATTGCCGAGCAGAATCTGGGCGACGGCAATCGCTATGCGGAGATTGTCCGGTTGAACAAGGGTACGATAAAAAGGGCGAATAATGTTGTCATCGGCACCCGATTAAAAATCCCACCCCAATGAGCCCATTTGAATGTCGCGATTGAGAGTGATCTTTATTGTTTTTTCAGTAACCGCCTTTCTGATCTTCACCATTTTATTGCGCATATCCGCCAGCCGGATGTTTTTTCAGTATCAGCAAGCGTCCGTTGAGCAAAAAGAACTGCTTCAGCAACTCTGGCAAAAACAGCTTCAGTTTGAGTGCCTCGTCAACCCGGCGGGATTGCCACAGATACAACTGCCGGCTGATTCATTGGAGGATGGCGCAGAATGAATGCCAGTCGTCGCGAAATATGGGTGGTGAGCGTGTTTTTGACTGTGATTGTGCTGGTCTTTGCGGCTCTGCTCTGGCGGGTGTTTGACCTGAAGTACTATCAGAGAGAAACATTCCAGGAAAAAAGCCAACGGCAGCTCAGTGCGTTTGGTATTGAAAAACCGCGGCGCGGGCAGATTTTTGATTGCAAAGGTAGAGTGCTGGCTGCCAGCGTTAAGACCTACAACGCCTTTGTTGAGCCGAGAGTCCTCAAAGAGTATCCCGATCAGATTTTGGTAACGGCCTCAACCCTGCAGGATATTTTGGAAATTCCGGGTCCCGAGATATGTGACATTATCGAGCAAAGCCAAAACCCCGGCTTTGTGAAGCTAAAGTCAAAAATCAGCGATGAGCAGCGGCAATCGCTCCGGAAGGTCCGTCTTCGCGGGTTGGGTGTCGAGACGGCGTGGGATCGGCTGTATCCGGCGGGAAATCTGACAGGCCATGTGTTGGGTTTTGTCGGGGCCGGTGATACGGGGCTTTCCGGTCTTGAGTTGCGGTATAATAAGATATTGGCGGGAAAGCCCGGCAAGCATGTGTTTGTGGTCGATGTGGCTCGTGATCCGATCGGTGTCCAAACGGCCAAAGGCACGGATGCTGAAAACGGTTTGAATTTGGTGCTGACGATTGACTCGGTGATCCAGCGGTTTGTGCATGAGGCCCTCAAAAAGAAGGTCGAAGAATATGAAGCCGAGTCCGGGGTTGCTGTTGTGATGAATCCGTGGACCGGAGCGATCCTGGCGATGGTGTCACTGCCGGATTATGACCCGGCGAAATTCTCAACGATGCCGCAGGATAAAATGCGAAACCGCGTGCTGACCGATCCATTTGAGCCGGGCAGTATTTTTAAGCCGCTTGTCGCGACGATGGCACTCGACGCCGGGCTGATCGGGTATAACGAAAAATTTGATTGCGAAGACGGTCATTGGTCAAAATATGGAGGCATTGGCGAGTTTGGTAATCATCAGTACGGTTTGTTAAATGCGCGTGAGATTATCATCCACTCGAGCAATATCGGCATGGCCAAGATCGGGCTGAAGATGGGACAGAAGAATTTGTACGACGGCTTGAAACTGTTTGGTTTTTCAAGCCGAACCGGCATCGATCTGCCCGGTGAGGAACCGGGATTGGTGTGGTCGCTGGGCAAGTGGAGCCGGTATTCTGTTACGCGGATTCCGTTCGGGCATGAAGTGCTGGTAACGCCGCTGCAAATCTGCCGTGCCTACAGTATGCTGGCCAACGGCGGCTATATTGTCAAGCCGCATATCGTCCGCGCAATTGTGGATAATCAGGGTGAGATCATCGAAGACAAACAGCCCGTCAACCGCATGGGGTATATCATCAAGACCGAGGTTGCCGAGTGGATGGTCCAAAAGGCCCTGACCGATGTGGTTAATGAAGGGACCGGTGACAAGGCCAAACTGGAAAACTGTCAGGCCTGGGGAAAGACCGGAACGGCCAATATCGCCGTGGACGGACGCTATGACTGGCGGAATTATGTGGCTTCATTTGTCGGCGGGGCGCCTGCGGAAAAGCCAGCCGTGGTGGTGTTGGTTTCGATACGAAAACCGAAACGGTCGCTTGGCAAGGGCTACAGCGGCGGTCGCGTCGCGGCACCGGTTGTGGGTGATATTCTGGAAAACACACTGCGGTATTTGGGGGTTACGGGAACGCGGGCTTCCAGCCTGCGCTGAGAGGTCGTCATTGGCGCATAGCGCAGGCAAGATGCCTGCGTTCCCGTAGGTGCTATTCATCAATTTTTCTGCCGATGTAACCGGCGCGGTTTGCGAGGTCGAGGATTTTTTCGCCCAGCGGGGCGGCTTCGCCGGAACCGCTTAGGCCGCCTTCGACGAGAACAACGATCACGATGGCCCGGCCGGACTCTTCTTCGGCAAAGCACTCAAACCATGCCACACTCGGGTTTTGCGTGGAGCCGGTTTTGCCGTATATTTTCATGTCCCGTTCGGTGCGAAGCGAACTTTTGCTAAATACCTTGTTGGCCGTTCCTCCACTTTCATTGACCACCGCCCACATGCCGTCACGAACGACATCCAGCGTTCGCCGCGAGAGTCCCAGTGAGCGTTCTGCGGGCTGATTGATGGAATCACCGGCGGTGTCAATCAGCCGGGGCTGTTTATAGATTCCGCCGCGAGCAACTGCCGACAATGCGTTAGCGACCTGCAGAACAGTAACACGCAGGTTGCCCTGTCCAATGCCCCAGTAGCGTTTTTCTGACATTCTTCTGGAAGGGATATCGGGAACCTGTGAAAAATCAGTGTATGCTTCTTTTTGTACGCCGTAGATGATATTGCCGCACGCTTGGCGGATGTGGCGACCGGCGGCTTCTTTTTCGGAGATGTCTTCCGGCAGAAAAGTGGGCAGGATGTCCCGACCGTAGCCGAAATTAAAAAGCCATTCCTGTAACTCCCGTGCGTCGAGGCGGTTGGCAAGCCGCGAGAAATAGATATTGCAGCTTCCACGAATCGCGTTGCGTCCGTTATTGGCCCATTTGTTGTCGTGGGGATTGTGAAACTTCCATTGGCTGATGCATCTGGGCCAGCTTTTGGGTGGTGGCTGATAGCCGCAACTGATAATTTCGTTCGCCGTGATTTTTCGTTCTTCCAGTCCGGCGGTCAGAATCAGGGGCTTGACGGTCGAGCCGGGTGGGTAGTTTCGTTCCATCGCCTTGTGTTCCCATATTTTACGCTTACTCGAATCGAAAACCCGGTTGTAATTTTCTTTCTTTCGAATCGTATTCAGGTCGAATACAGGGGTCGAAGTGATGGCCAGAATGTCATTGTTGGCGACTTCCAGAACGACGGCGGCATAGGACCGGTTCTTATTTTTCAATGTGGTATCAGCCAGCAGGGTTTCGATTTTCTGTTGCAGGTCGATGTCGATGGTCAGTCGGACATCCCGGCCGTACTGCGGTTCGATGCGTTCGAGCAGAATGCCTTCGACATCATATCGTACCGCGCCGCGCCGACCGCGCAGCACGGGTTCATACACCTTTTCAAGCCCGAACTTCCCAACGACTTCGCCGGGGGTGTAGCTCATATAATCATCATCTTTGAAGATTTCCGCCTCGCTTTGGCGCCACGGGGCCACCCAGCCGATGAGCTGACACGCGGCGGACCCATATGGATAGTCGCGTTTGGCTTCGGACTTGATTTCCAGGTGTGTAAGACGCAGCAACTCAATCTGAGCGCGTTGCAGGTCTTGCGGCGTTTTTAGCTCCACAAGCGGATAGGTTTGATACATTTCAGCCAAGTCAACTGCGACGATATCGGTGACCAAAATTGATTCGCGTTTGGTGCGATATTGAAGCCATGTTTTTTCCTGATTTCGCCGTTTCCACCAGATATAACGGGACTGTTCCCATATCTGATTGTTGATTTGTTTGACATTTTCTTCGATTTCCTCTCGCGACACATCGGCAAGTTGCCAGGCGAGGTCGATGGATTGTTCCAGGTCCTCGATATCCTCTTTCCATTTTTCTTCGTAGAGCTGGCATTCGGTCTCGGCGCGTGTTTTATCTTTTGTCAGCGACCGGAGAATGCACGCCTCTCGCCATCGTGAATCCCGATAGCGCGTCAGTTGGTAATTGATATGGAGAAAAAACGCGGGCTTATCGATTGCCAGCGGGTTACCGTATCGGTCAAGAATCTTACCGCGAACGGTGGGACGCTGTTTGAGGGGTTTCTTCCGCATCTCCACCAGTTCCTGCCGGGCTTTTTTCGCCTGAAAGGTTTGCAGAGTCATCAGCCGCCCCACGGCGATGACCAGTCCGCCGACACACAGTATAATCAGAATTTTCAAGCGATAGTGGTACATATTAGTTTAGGTATATTCCTGATTTAAGTTTAGCTTTTTTGGTTTATCTACCGTTAACGATAGGTCCGGTCAGATTGTGATTTCATAGCGGCAAACCCGCCGGAAACGGCCGAAAGGATCGACCAGATAACCGGACTGATGAGGGCCGAATAGACAGCGGTGAAAAGCAGGATGGAATAGAAGCTGCCTTGTGTGTCGAGTCCTTTGAGCAGTCCCAGCCAGTGGGAAAATGTTTCGGCGATGAGATAAACGGCAAAGACGATCATTGCCTTATAGATGGCCCGCTTGGCAAATAGTATCTGGTTCGACTGATTCAGAAGGAGTCCGAGCAGGCCAAAACAAATCATATGCGGCCCCATGATGGTTCCCGTCAGGTCGGCGGCAAACCCGATGACAAAACTGCAGATGATCGCGTCACGGGCCCGCCCCGAAAACGAATAATAAACCAGCAGCGTGATGAGAATGCCGGGGCGGATAGTCCAGCCACCGATGGCGAATACATTCAGCAGGTTGCCCGCTTCAAGCACGGTCGCGATTAACAAGACGATAATAAATGAAATCCATCGCATAGAACGCTGCTTTTAATCCTTTCGTTTTAGTAATTTTTCGTCGGCCACGATAATGGCGACATTATTCAGGCGGCTCATGTCTTCGGCGGGCCGGACCGTGATTTTCCACAGCAGGGGGTGTCTGTCATCCGGGCAAACGCCGGTGATTTCACCCACGACCAGCGGGACATTCAGTTTATCCGGAATCGCGGCGGCATAGACGGTATCGCCTTCACGGACATCCCGCTGCCGGTCGATCATTGAAATGTCGCATGTGTCGGTTCCATTGCCGATCATCATCGCACGGATATCGGTGTCGGTGCCGTCCCGGCGGATGTGTATTTCCAGTGTCTGCATCGTATCGGTGATAAGACGGACTTTCGCCGCCGTTTCAGAGACCTCACTGATAACGCCGATAACGGCATCATTTTGCTCGGACAAAACGAATTGCCCGGAGCGAACGAACGCATCACTGCCTTTATTAATCATCAGTTCACGGCTGTAATTGCTGACGGTTCCGGTAATCGTTGCCATGATTAGGGCTTCTTTGGACAGTTGCGGCAGGCCCGACCGGATATTGGCCAGTCGTTCGTACTCTTCGTGCAGGGCCATTCGTTGGGCGTAAAGATTTTTATAGTCTTTCCAGAGCTGTCTATATTTGCTACCGCTGACAACATCTTCGGAGTTGGCTTCCAAACGCCCTGATTCCATCCGGCTGTCGCGTCCGATTTGCAAGATGGGCCCAAAGGTATCGTGAAAAAACAAGCTGGCTTTAGATGTGAGCGGCTTGGGCAGAAAAAATAAAACAAGGCCTGCCACCAAAAAAGAGGAAAAAATGCTCGCATTTGAAAGATGGATGTTTCTGCCGGCCATAACGACTGCATTTCTTTATTGGGAACAACAAACTCGTTTTTCAACAGAGACTACTTGCATCGTTTTCTTAGGTTAGTTCCATCCCTGTTCCTGTGTTTCTTTCAGGATTTCCAGACTCTCAAGATAAATGCTCGTTCCTCTGGCCACACAGGACAGGGGGTCTTCGGCATGTGTTACTTTCAATCCGGTTGAGTTGGACAGCACCTTGTCCATGCCCCGCAATAACGACCCGCCGCCGCAAATCATAACACCATTATCGATCAGATCCGCCGCCAATTCCGGTTCGGCCTGTTCAAGCGTTCGCATCACGGTTTCGATGATCCCGGCGATGGGTTCCTTGAATGCTTCACGGATTTCTTCGCTGGTAATAACAATCTTTCGCGGCAGGCCGGAGATGGTATCCCGCCCGGCGATTTCCATCGTCATTTCCTGTTCCAGCGGGGCGGCCGAGCCGATCTGTATCTTGACCTGTTCGGCACGAGACTCCCCGATCAGGAGATTATAGGTGCGTTTCAAATGGTTAATCAGTGCTTCGTCAAAGTTGTCCCCGCCGATGCGAATCGACTCGCACGCGCTAATTCCTCCCAGCGACATAATCGCTACTTCGGAGGTGCCGCCGCCGACATCAATAATCATCGATGCGGTCGGTTCGGTAATAGGCAAACCGGCCCCGATTCCGGCGGCCATCGGTTCATCGACCAGAAAGACCTTTCCGGCACCGGCGCGTTCGGCACTGTCAATGACGGCGCGGCGTTCGACAGCGGTGATTCCGCTGGGAACAGCAATCACCACACGGGGACGAAACAGGCCGCCGCGACCGTGGACCTTGCGGATGAAGTAGCTGAGCATGGCCTCAGTAATCTCGAAATCACTGATAACGCCATCTTTTAACGGACGGATCGCGGTGATGGAACCGGGGGTTTTGCCGAGCATTTCTTTTGCGACAAGACCGACGGCCTCACCATTGTTAAGGACTTGGTTGGTTCCTCTGCGAACGGCCACAACGGAGGGTTCATTCAGAATGATTCCCTCGCTGCGGACACAAACCAGTGTGTTGCATGTACCGAGGTCGATTCCCATATCCTTGCTGAACCAACCCAGAATCGTGTCCAGTATCACTTATGACTCCTTTCAAATTGGATGGCCGACACAAAATACTCCTTTATTTATACTTTCAGGTCCGAAGTGTTCGGTGCCGTCGATCTCTGAAACAGGCGTCATCAGAACTTATTTTGGTACCTGAGCGATTTGCAACAGTGCATCAGAACCATAATAGTTTATGCATGTTAGTGTTACAAACACAGCCGCGGCCAGAACCGCTAAACAGGCCAGTGCCAGAATCGCGGTATAGACATCACTGTCCGGCCTTATTGTTTTTTTTGCCATTGTCCTGCCCTATAGTTGCGTGCTTGCCGTGTCACCGACTTGAGGAGACTGCTGGACGAGATCCAGAACACCGGCACACCGGTTGATATCAACATTTGTTACAACCACATCACACAGAAAACGGTCGCCGCGGGTGATGTGAAAAACCATTTTTTCTTTGACCCCATCGGCCGAGCCGACGGAGAGTGTAATCAGGTTTTGCTGTACTTCGATCACCAACCCCTTGACATCCGTTCCCGCCGGAGCGGTCGTTGCCGGAGAGGCGGTGCGGTTCAGTGGTGTGATGGGAACAATCTCCTTGGCGGGCGATCCATTTGTTGCCATAAGACTTTCAAGTTCTTTTTTCTGTTCGAGTAATCGCCGCCGTTCCGCATCAAGCGATTGCAGTTGAACGATTTTCTCATACAAATCAGCGGTGATCTGGTTCAGCTCCTTTTGGTCTTTGACACCCTGAGATCGGGCCATATCCAGCTGCTCCTGAGTTTGGCTCAATGATGCCTGCAGGTTGCGAACACTTTGCTCAAAGCCGGTCATGACACCTTTCCAACTGTCGGCCTGGCTTTGATATTGCAGAGCGAGTCGCTCAGCTTTGCGAAGATCAGAAGCCATTTGGTTTTTGTCCGCTTCGGTGTTCTGAAGTTCCAGCTGCAATTGCTTTTTCAATTCTGTGCATTTGTTGACCTGAACATTGTACTGCTCGTCCTTGGTGGCCAATTCCGCCTGCAGTACGACACTCAGGTTTTTTGCTTCCTCATAGCTCTGCTTGTAATTGTTGGCATTGCCGACGAATGTAACAACCATACCCGCCAGCAGAAGCGAGAACAGAGACAGCAAAACAGCTAAAATTTTTGTTAGAATACTCAAAATAAGTCCCTTTCACCTCACTATGGTTACAAAAACACCACCATCCCGTTCCAATGCTGCGTGTCAGGGGCGAATAAGACCCCGAATCTCGCAATTTACAGATAACAGTAATTCTACGCTTCATTCAAGGGCAAGTCAAGTCTTTTTTCGCTATCTTAACACTTTATTTCACCCGGCTTTGCAAAGAAAATAGCGAATCTTTTAAGCGGATCGAGTACGGAAACAGTTATTTCAGTTGTAGCAGGACGGATCGGGCGGCCAATAATTGAATGTAGGGCGATTGGCTGTCGAGTGCCTCTGGCAAAAAGCGGTTAAGCCGAGGGCTTTTCAAGGGGCCGATTGCCATTACGGCCGTCTGATTGGCCATATCTGGTTCATTCAGGTCTGGATGGGTCTTGAAATAGGCGTACACCTGCTCTTCGCCGCGTTTATCGCCCAGTCGGGCCAATTGTTCCGCCGCGACCAATCGAACTTCCTGCACATTATCATTATTCAGTGTGGAGATAATCGCGTTTCGGGATTCAGTGGTATTCAGTGCTCCCATGCCCCGGATGCCTATGACCCGATCATCGGCGAATTTGCTGATCAGAAGAGCCCAGAGCTTACTGCGGTACATTCGTTTGTCCCCCAGGTGGGCGATGGATTCGACGGTCTGCAATCGCACCTTATCGATGGAATCGTTGGCTTGGAGTACTTCGTAGAGCAACTCGATATTATCCGGATTGCCGAGTTTTCCCAGCAGCAGGGCGGCATTGGCCCGGACAGTTTGGTCGGGACTTTTGGCTGCGGCGCGGAGTTGTTCGATAAATTGCGGATGATTCAGCTTCACCAGGGAATAGGCGCCTGCGATCCGGACATTCACATCAGGATCATTAAGTGACTTTCGCACGATTTTTTCGCAGCTGAATTGCCGCATATCGCCCAATGCAACCGTTGCGTTAAAACGCACGGGGACCACCGGGTCGGTGGTCAGCCGGGTAATGTGCGGGAGCATATCCTTTTGGCTGGTCTCAACTGTTACCTCGATCGCGGCACTCCGCAGATGGGCATTTTTGCTTTTGAGAGCGCTTTCGAGAATGATTTTCGCGCGGGGTTTTAGGGATTTCGTGCGAACCGTTTTTTTTGCAGGCGCTGTCGAACCGGTGGTTTGCTGCTCGCCGCACCCGGCGACAAACAGGGCGATCAGAACGATGCTAAACAGTTGTTTTTTCATGCTCGATTCTTTCCGGTTATTTTTTGCTTCCATAGCCCGTATATCGACAACAACAGGATTATACTCCAGCCCGATCCCAATGCAACATCCAGCCACCGCCCATGTCGGCTGAAAATCGTAACCCGGCTGTCAATCGGAATGGTATCGGCAAACCAGCCCGCTACGCCCTGGCGATCCATCACCTTGTCGGGCAGATTTCCGGCGGCATAGCCGTCACGGATTTTACCGGTTGGTTCGATCAGACAGCTAATGCCGGTATTGACGCTGCGAATGATGCTGACGCGGTTTTCCACACAGCGAAAGGCGCTGATGGCGGTTCGCTGGGCCAGTTCCACCATCGGTACCACCTGCCGATCCTTAAAATGAACATACCAGCCGTCATTGCTGATATTGACCAGCCAGTCGGCTTTTTTGAGACCGTTCTGGTCCACTACCAGCTTGCGTGCAACGGTTGAGTCGGTATCCTCATAGCAGATCAGTACACCGAAGCCGTACTTTTGCCCGTCGGCCTCGATCTCAAATGTTGTATAGTCCGTCCCGGCGGTGAGGGAGTAGTCATAATCATAAGGATTGAAAAACATAAAAAGTCGGTAAATCCACGAAATGTCTCTAAATGGAATATATTCGCCAAACGGAACCCGATGGATTTTGTCATAGCGTTTTGGGTCCGGTGTTCCATCGGGACGGTACAGGAAAGCCGCATTGTACTGAGCGGTTATCTTACAGCCATTGTTGGAACATCCAACATCCACAGCATTGGCGCCGAAAAGGACATAAGATGTTTTATCTGTGCAGTGTGCGAGGATTTGTTTATGAAATCGCTGCGGTTCGATGTCCGGCAGGGGGTTATCAAAGCGGGCCAAATAACTCCGATTCATCGGGGCCAGCACCATTGTTTCCGGCCAGCAAACCATCGCGGCACCGGCTTCGATACATTTTTCGCTGTCGGCGATCAGGTCGTCGAGAATCTTTTGGCCGTTGTCCATTTCCTCTTTGACATACGCCGGAACATTCGGTTGCACCGAACCGATCAGTGGGCCTTTGGTCAGGTGTTTGGGCGTTTGGGCGAGTCGAAAACAGCCGTACACGGAGGAACCGGCGAGCAGAATAGCTGTTATGATAGTTGCTAACCAACAACAGCGCGACGGCGCAAGCCGTCCGATTACGCGGCTACCCTGTGGTTCCGATCCGGCGGCTTGCGCCGCTCGGCTTTTGTTTATCCAATCAACTGTCAGGCCGTTGACCATCGCGATCAGTGCCGAAACGCCCAGTGTACCGAAAATGTCGCATATCTGTATGAGCGGCAGATGCTGATATTGGCTGTGGGCCAGATAGTACCAGCCAAAACCGGTGAACATGACACCCTGAATCGCCTCGGCCCCGACGAAGATGAGCGGGGCGGCCAGAAACATTGGCCATTGTTTCCGCAGGACGAATCGAACGCTCAATGCCAGCAGCGGCCAGTAAAATGCCTGTACGATACTGAATGCGATATAGCCCGGAAAGGAGACGATTACCAGCCAGTACATATTGCCGAACCAGAAACTCAGGCCCCCCAGATACGCACAAGTCATAAGCCGCTGGACCGACATATCTGCCCGGCAGGCCAGAATGAACGGAACCCATGCCACCCACGCCAAAAAAGACAGCCCCAGCGGTGGATGAATGACCGACAGCAACACCGCCGAAGCAAACATCAACAAAAGGGTGATGCGGTTGTCTTTGGAAAACCCAATTGTTCTCGCCGGTAGTCGCTTAATGAAATTTAACCGTTTTTTTGCCGCTTTTTGCTCCATAGCAGAAAATCCTTCAGCACTTCCTGTACCAGGTCGGTGTTGTATGTTTTTCCGTTACCCATTCGGACTTCAAATTGGTGGGTGAAAATCGTCAGCAGTTTGTCGTCGTTGATGATATTTTTGGCATCGAGGCCCATCTCCACAAACAGTCGCTTGAGTTCCAGATATTCTCTGGCATCCAGATTGCCGAAAAGCGTTTCCCGCTGCTCGCCGGTGAGTTCTTTGAGCCGTATCTTTGTGTTTTCGACATAGTTTTCCGAGATATCAATGCCGCAGTAGTCCCGTCCCAATTGCATCGCCGCCGCCGCGGTCGTGCCGGAGCCGTTGAACGGGTCCAGTACCCAATCGCCCGGATTGGAACTGGCGGCGATGATTCGCGCCAGTAATAGCTCCGGCATCTGGCAGGGATGCCAGCTTTGGCGTTCCTTGAATGTCCCGCACACACGGGCGTAGGTGTTCCAGACATCGTCTGGGATTTTGCCGGTAGCATTGGCCCGGCTGTCATTGTAAATCAACTGCCGATCCGATGGCAGACGAACAGCGAGGTCATTGAATGTGCAGGCCTTTTCGTCTTTGGCAAAGTAGAAGATATGCGTATGTGCCCGGGAAAATTTGGTTTTTCCGTGCTGGCCGAAAGCATAGTGCCAAATGATCCAGTTGCGGCAGATCAGCCCCAGTTCCTCGCCGATAATGCGGATATGTGCGGCGTATTCGGTGCCGATGGCGATGTAGAATGACCCCGTGGGCTTGAGAACATTTACACACGCCGCCATCCAGTCCCGCGTCCAGTGGATGTATTTATCCTTTTCGAGCGTGTCCTCGTAGCGGTCGTACTGATACCCGATATTAAACGGCGGGTCAGCAAACACAAGGTCCACAAACGGTTCTTTTACGCGGCCAAGTAACTCAATACAATCACCGCAAATAATCTGATTCCGAAATTCACGCATTCGCGTATCATACAAATCTTTACGGTGATTTCAAGCGGTAAACGCACAAAACACCAAACACGGCCAAGCACAGCTTGACCGTGCCACCCTTACCCTGAAATCAATCTTTAATTGTCGGCCCAAATCACCCCGGCCACCCGCCGCGACGGTGATGGGGTGGTTAAGCCCTACAACTCTATTTTGTCGATTCGCTTTTGGTGACGGTCGCCTTCGAAGTCGGTGGACAGCCAGAGTTCGACAATCTCCAACGCTTCTTCAATTGCCATCATTCGCTGGCCCAAACTCAGCACATTAGCGTTGTTGTGTTCCCGGCACAGACGCGCAGATCCCATGCCAGTCCGCAGCGGGTGCCTTTGACTTTGTTCGCCGCGATGGCTTCGCCGTTGCCGCTGCCGCCGAGGACGATGCCTCGTTCGCATGTTCCGTCGACGACCGACTGTGCGGCCGGATGGATGAAATCCGGATAGTCACAGGACTGGTCGCTATTGGTGCCGAAGTCCGTGACCTCATGCCCCGCATCAGTCAAAAACTGCTTAATCTTCTCTTTTTAACTGAACTTTTGCAAAGTTGAAAAATTGGACTTCAAATGGGTCATATGACGATAACTATTGATAGCAAGGCACATTACAAAATCATGGAGGATCTGATTAT
>NBLM01000061.1 GCA_002084585.1 Planctomycetales bacterium 4572_13
CCAAGGCGTATATCGCCAGCCGGGACGAGGCGGTGGTCGTCAAGGCCGCCGGACTGGCCAAGGGCAAGGGCGTGTTCGTCTGTGATGAGCCGTCAGAGGGGATTTTGGCCGCCGAGCAGATTATGGCCGACCGCATCTTCGGCGACGCGGGCGATACCGTCATCGTCGAGGACAAGCTGCTGGGCCAGGAAGTGTCGATCCTGGCGTTTGTCGATGGCCGCAGTCTGTTCGTGATGGAAACCTCCCAGGACCACAAGCCCATCGGCGAAGGCGACACCGGCCCCAACACCGGCGGCATGGGTGCCTACAGCCCCGCTCCAATCGTCACCGATAAGCTGATGGATCAGATTGTTAAGGAAATCCTCGTGCCAACCATTGACGGGATGAACCGCAACGACACCCCCTACCGCGGCATTCTGTATGCCGGGCTGATGCTGACCCAGGGCGGGGCGCGAACGCTGGAATATAATGTGCGTTTCGGCGATCCCGAGACCCAGCCGATCCTGATGCGGATGAAAAGCGATCTGCTGGAAGTGATGCTGGCGGTGTGTGACGGAAAACTGGACAAAGTAAACCTTCAATGGGACCCGCGACCCGCCGTGTGCGTGGTGATGAGTTCCGGCGGCTATCCGGGCAGCTACGAAAAAGGCAAGGTTATCGAAGGACTGGACGAGGCAGCAAAGATGAAAGATGTGGTCGTCTTTCACGCCGGAACCGCTAAACAGGATGGCAAAATCGTTACCAACGGCGGCCGTGTGCTGGGCGTAACGGCACTGGGCGACACCATTGCCGAGGCCCAAACGCGGGCGTATGAAGCGGTTGATATGATCCGCTTTGAGGGCGCCTACTGCCGGCGGGATATTGCCGATAAAGCACTGAAATAATCATGTGGCACGGCCATCCTGGCCGTGGTTGGCGGGCTGTATGTTAGAGCTGTATGTTAGACTCACGGGCTGGAAGCCCGTGCTACGCTTTTGATTCACGGGCTGGAAGCCCGTGCTACGCTAAGGAGCCGATCGTGATTACGCTTGCAAAAATCAAGAGATTTCGTCGCTTCTTTGCCAGGCATCGGGTCTTGTTATCTGCCGAATCCAGTTTGGTTTGGCTGGTTCTTGTGGCGGCAATTTTTTATGCCATCAGCTTTTTTGTGATTCCGGCGGCCGCCGAAGCAACACTCCAAAAGCTCTGCGGCGGCGCGGTCGATATTCAGTCCGGTCGGTTCAAGGGATTTGACGCCATCCGCCTTAACGGCATTGTGATGGGCGAAGACAGCCGGGCCATGCTGAACGACCCCATCCTCAAAGCAGACCAGATCGAGGTTCAGTTTGATTTGTGGCAGCTTCTAAGAGGGAAATTTTCAGTTCATTCCATCGTTCTGTCCGATTTTCTTCTGACGGCCGATTATAACGCTTCCTCGAAAGAGTGGAATCTCGGCGGCCTTTCATTTCAAAAAACAAACTTTTCCGGCCGTCAAATTCCTCTGCTCGACATCCAACAGGCAACCGTTCGTCTGCGACAAAAGAAAGCCGGTATCACAGAAATCCTGACAACGGTAGGCATCAACGGGCAGATTGCGATACCGGCTGAAAAGAATGAATACCGTTTCTCACTCGAAACGGATGGACGATTTGGTTTTGGCGAAAGTAACTTAAAGGGCGGTTTTCGGCTCGGCGATGACGGCAAACAGAGCCACTTCTTCGCGACGGGGCAAATTCTAATGCCCGCCGCCGGCATCTTACAAAACAAATGGGATATGAAAGACATCAAGCTGGAAGCTGTTTTTGATGAAAAGACGATTGCCATCAAACAATCCGGATTTTCAATAGGACAGGGGCGTGCGGAGTTTGACGGGGTGATTGGCCGCACGGGACATTGTCCAATGGAGCTAAATGTCGCTCTGCACGGTTTAACGCTATCGGATCGGGATGATCCCGGCACGCTTTCCTATGGTTGGCTGCTTGAATCCTCAGACACCGGGTTCGCCCGATTTCTCAGACGGTTCCATCCTGCGGGGGCGGGCGAATTGGATATTTCGATCACCGCCGAATTAGATAACCTGTCGCAAACACGGCTCGACGGTCTGATTTTGTGTAAGGATATATCCATTTGCGATGATCAGTTTCCCTACAAGATCGAGAAGATGCAGGGTGATATTGAGTTCGCGGGTCGAGCCATCCGACTCAAACAGATTCAGGCACGGCACGGGGACATCCACCTGCTGATTGATGGCGGGGTGGCCAACTTTGGGCCGGAGGCGTCAATCTATTTTCGTGTGACCAGTGACGATATGCGTTTTGATGACGACCTGTATCAATCGCTGTCCGCAAAAGCCAAGAAGGCCTGGTATGACTTTGCGCCGGAGGGGCTGGCTGAGACAGATTACTACTTTGAGCGAATGCCCGACGGGCAGGAAAAGAAAGAGGTGTCGCTAAAGTTAAAGAATATGTCGGCGATCTATAAGCATTTTCCCTATCCATTGAAAAATCTTACGGGAAAAATCGTTTTGCGGCCGGGGGAATTATTTATCGAGGATGTTCTTACCAACAATGACAACAGGGGGCAGATCAAAGTGGTCGGCCGCGTACTCCAGCGGGAAGAAACCGAATCGGTGTTTGATGTTCATATTCTGGGCAAGGCCATTCCGGTCGATCGGCAATTGATCAGGGCATTGCCCAAAAAGTACGGGGCTTTTTTCGACCCTCTTGAGATGGATGAGGTCGAGGCGGTTGCCGATTTTGTCGTAACGGTTTTTCCGGACAAGGCGGACAAGCGATTTCTGGACTATTCGGCCGAGATCGGAGTGGAAGCCGACGCTTTTTCACACGATGAATTCCCGCTGCCCATGACTGATGTTGAGCTGACCGCAACCGTAACGGAGAATGTGGTCTTGCTGAAGTCATTCCTGGCACAGACCGAAAGCGGCCCGATTCGCATCGGAAAAAGTCAGCTGTGGTCACAGGGAGCCGATCCGAACCGGCCCGGAATTTGCCTTGATCTGGACCTGAAGGGATTTGACCTGAACGAACCGTTCTGGGCCGCCGTCGGTCAGGAGATGCGCGGAAAGCTGGGTAACCTCGGCCTCCGGGGACGGGTTAATGCCACAGGCCAACTGGCGGTGAATGTGCCGAAAGCAGAGTGCGCCGCAAACGATCTCATCATTGACTGCAATGATAATCCGCTCACATGGAACGATGCGGTTTTGGGCAGAGCCAACGGTCGCCTGCATATCCGGGATGACCGTGTGACCTTTTCGGGATTTGAAGTGGCGGATATTCCTTTGGCATCGTTGCCGAAAGAACGATTGAGCGAAAATGCCGCCGGGGTGTTGACGCAGATCGATCCGAAAGGCAAGGTCAGCATTTATCTTGAAGATGGACTTCTAAAGATCGGACCGAACGGGCCGGAACAAATCGATGTTCATGCCAAAGTGAATGCGGATGAACTTTCATTTGGGCAGACGGATGCGGTCAGCGGATTAGGCGGTGATTGCCAGGGGCATTTTGTATTTGATTTTGAAACAAGACGATGGCAGGCACTGGTCCACTATGATATTGATCAGTTTACATATCGCGACCGGCTTGTAACAGGACTTAGCGGCGATCTTGTATTTGATCCGAATTCGATGCAGTTGGCCAGTGAAGGGTTCACCGCTGCCCTCTATGACGGCGGCGTTATCGGAAACCTGGGCATCATTTTACAACCGGATGAGTTGCCGCGATACCAACTGGAACTAAATTATGACGGCGTAAACATACAAATGCTTTTAGCGGCGGGAGAAAAAATGCCGTCGCAAGGAGTCATGCAGGGGGTCGCCGCCGGCCGGTTGGCATTGGAGGGAGATATTGGCGACTTTTCGACTTCGCGCGGAACCTTTGAAACAGTGGTTGTTGATCTTGAAATGGGGCGTCAGACATTGCTTGGAAAGATATTGACGGCGGTTCAGTTGAAACGCCCGGAGAATTTTGTTTTCAGTGAGATTGATGTAAGTGCCGCGATTTTAGGCCCGGAATTGGTTTTTAACCACATACGAATGCTGGGCAGCCCCTTGATTTTTTACGGCCAGGGAAAGGTCAACTTCCAAAGCCGTCAGATTGACATGGAGTTGGCTTCGTGGGACCAAAAGAACGGCAGCGAGAAAACAATCCTTGAGGCACTGACGCGAGGGATCGGCTCGGCCCTGTGGAAAGTCCAGGTTCGCGGAACGCTGGATACGCCCGAAGTCGATGCGGTGTATCTCTCGGTCCTGAAACAGCCGCTGAATATCTTTAAGAAAAAAGAATAGCCCGCCAGCTTACAAGCAATGAAGAGTGGGCGGCGAAGAATGGGCTGTCGCCGATAACAGCTAAATGTCAGTTCGTGTCCGTGACAGGGGATATTATAGCGTTTGCACTTCTTTCGTATCTTGTCGGCTTGACTAAACTCCATTGACTCCAACTTTCCTCCTGCCCCCACAAGCTGTGCTTGAAGGTGCCACCCTGGTGCGCTATATTGGCTCAACGGCTGTTGCTGAGATCAGGGTTACGAGCGATTTTGTGTCGCTGGAAACTTCGCCCTTAACGCCAACTCTTTTGCCGATTAAGCTCAGAAACTGCCCGGCGGCACTTTCTGAAGCGGGAACCGCATAGCAGAGAATCTTACCATCCGGCCCCTGCAGGAGATAGCGTTTGCGTCCGGTCTTATTCGTGTAAACATGCGAGACCTTCAAAACACCGGTGTAGATGAAGTCAGCATCTTTATGCACACTCTTCAATTCGGCCTGACGGGCTTTTTCGATTTTCTCTTTGGCCTTGGCCAGCGATTCGTCCTGCTGCCGTACGGTCTTATCGACACTGATCACCAACTCATACCGCGCAATTCGTTCCAGAAGAATCTGGGCACTGGTGGCTGCTTCGCTGTCATTGGTATCGGCCTTGATGGTTGCAATCTCTTTTTTGATCGGGTCATAATTTTGTTCAGCGAGTGGCTTTTCACGCTCCTCGTCCATCTTCTCGGCCAGAGCATAACACGCTTTCAGGCCTTCAGACTCCTCTGCCTCCGGTTGCGAAGACTCAATTTTTTCAGCATCCCCTGCCGCATTCGGTTCAGCGGCGACCTCTATTGTTTGGGTCTCTGCTTTGTCCTCCGTCAAATTACCGAACACCGGAGCTTTTGTTTCCGTCGAGGCGGGCATCTTGACCGGCTCTTTGACCTCGCCCCGAGGTGGGATAACCACGGACTGCTTGGAGGCAACAGGCCCGACGAATTCCAAGAACTCACAGTTGATCGTCAGTTTCGCACCGGCCGGCGGTTTGATTTTGTAATAGTCGCCGCCTTTGGGTTGATTTGAAAATAGCTCAATAATCTCACCGGTGTTGAGCTTGGTCTGCATACTGGATGAACGCATCGGTTCGATGTCGTCTGAACCAGCCCAGACGCGGACATTATCGCCGGTCAGAACGCCGACGGTTGGCTGGTCGGCTTTGACATCGACATAGTTTTTATGAATCCACGAATAGCTGCCATCCGGCGGCAGTATTTCCGCCCAGCCGAACGCTCCGCCGACAACGGTAACCTTGTCATTTAGATTGACTTTGCCACAGGCATAATAAGCCGTTCCCTTGCCGGAACGAACATAGACATTGCTGCCGGTAACCTTCGCCATAAAAGGATATTGGGCATCGGCGGGTTGTCCGGCGATCTGCGGTATCGCGGAGTTGTCAGCCGCTGCCGCGGGAAAAGACAGAATCAGCGAGAACAAAATGAATACAGATATGATTTTTGTCGAATACATGGCCTTATCTCCTGTTCGAGTTGGCATTTTCTGTGTCCAGACGGTTATTTACAATTTCTCAACGGAGGTTTAGGTTATCACCGCCCATCGCGGATGTCAAATAATTTTCAAGTTAATGTGGCACGGGCCTCAAGTCCGTGAAGTGCAACCCTGTCAATCACGGTCAGGATGGCCGTGCGGCTGATCGCCGAGGCGGTCAATTTCCTGACGGCACATCTCCTTTTGATTTGAATCGGACAGCTTGTCTTTGGCCTGGTTCAGGTACTCGGCGGCGGCCTGAGGGTGATTCAGGTAGCGGCTGTAAAGCAGACCCAGCATCAGGTGGACCTGTTCAGCATGTTCGTAACTGCTGTATCGGGCCAGAAACTGCTGATAAGCGTCCGCCGACGGCTGCCATTGGCCCTCGGCCATAAGCTGGTTGGCGATATCGAGCTGGAGTTGCCGCGGCAGGATTTGTGATGGGTCGATTTCCAGAAGTTTTAGATAAAGTCCGGCGGCCTGTGAGGCGTTTCGATTGTTCATGGCCCCGCTGATACGGCTGCGAAGGTCCATAATCTGTTGTTGCTGCGGGCTGACGACCGGGGACTCTTCGACACGGGACGAAACGGCCTTTCGGCCAAGGTTGCCCCTGTGCGGGTCATAGCCGTCAGAGACCGCATCACGAAAACGCCGCCGCCGGTTCCATTGCTTCAGCATAAACCACAAATCGATATAGCCACCATCGATCAATCCGATAGACAGCAGCCCCATGATGGCCAGGATACCGAAGCCATAGCCGGCCAGATGCGCATTGTAGGCGACATTCTGACTCGGATCAGCAGCAAAAACATTGTCCCAAAAGATCAATTTGAAGGCGATAAAATACATGGCGCGTAGATCGACATCGTAAAAGAACCAAACAATGACCTTGATATATGTTTTTGGAAACAGTACCAGATAAGCCCCGGTTACGGCAGCAACCGCCCCGCTGGCACCGAGGATCGGATTACTGGAAATCAGCGTGTAACCAATGGCGGAAAAGACCGCGCCGCCGAGATAAAAACACAGGTAGCCAATATGACCGAGTTTGTCATTGACATTGTTACCAAAAATGTACAGGAAGAACATATTGCCAAAGATGTGCCATAGGCCACCGTGCAAAAACGCATAGGTTACGAATTGCCAGATGCTGGGATGGTCTGACAAGAGCATAAAGGGTTCAGCCCAGGGGCATAAATCAAGGGCACTTTTGCCACTTCGGTCCAGCACAAAATGCATGCTCAATAAAAATACGACGACATTGGCCGCAATGAGAAAGTGGTTCATAAACGGCGTTTGTTTCGGTTTTATACTGGTCGCAATCGGCAGCATGGTTTAATTGCCTAAATCTATAAATGAATAACTCTTTTTCAAAAACGACCCGTTCAACGGTGAATCAAAATAAAAATTCTGCCTTTATGGTTTTATGCAGTTTGGGCAGACTGTTGCGGCATGTATCCCAGACCACTTTGACATTGACGCCGAAATACTCATGCACCAGAAAGTTTCGCATTCCACGAATCTTTTTCCATTGAACAATGGGGTGTTTTTCCTTAAAGCTGTTACTGATATGGGAGGCCGCTTCACCGATCATCATCAACTCCCGCACAACGGCGTCAACTCGCATCTTCTCAGACTGAAACTGTGGAAGATCAACGCCCTCGAGATACTCAAAAATGGTTTCAACAGCGTCGCAGATATGGTGTAGGTATGTCAGATCATCTTTCATAGATGGTTTCCGCTTCTTTCATCACCTGCGGGCGGATATATTGACTCAGGGCCTGCGGCGTCAACAGGTCAACGGTTTTGCCAAGGCGCATTTCAAGGGATTCCTGAATGTCATACAATTCAAAAAAACCGAGTTGTGATTCGGGCCGTAAATCAATCAAAATGTCGATGTCGCTGTCTTCGGTTGGCTGACCATTGATGTAAGAGCCAAACAGCGCAATGGACTTGATCGCATCCTTGTGCGGGACGCTTTTGACGGCCTGCTGTAATTGAGATTTTATAACTTCTTTAGTCATATTCAGATTATAAGGTGTGCAGGGCGATATGTCAATGCGGTGGCATGATTAAAAAAAGAACGGGACAGGCATCTGCGTTCGGCAGACAACTGTCCCGTTGAGCATCCGTGCAAGGAAAAGACAGGAGAGGAGATTGTCCTAATAAGGTCGTCTTTTATTATCTTATGTTTCCTGTTCCTGTGTCTCTCGTCTCCGTAGAAAAGATAAGTAATAAATTCGCCCTTGGCAAACGGGTAAAAAATTATTCTCGACTGCCGATAAAAACTGCATAATTCAGCTTATTCAGACATGTTTTTACTAATACATAGCAGCTCTTATTTGGAAACAGTCCTGAAATACTTATCTACTGGCCCAAAATAGCGTTACGCTTCAAAAATCCAGCGATGACCTCCTCACAGACAGGATTAAGAGGGACAGGGTGTTACGCTATCTTGGTAAAATGGGTTAAATGGGAGTGTGATTTGGTGGAAATAAGTAATAAAGAATTGATTTCTGATTCTTATTCCCGTATAATGCAGGACATATTGGAGGCGAGGGGAAACGGTTTGTTATGGGGGGTTGTTTCCTCAAGGTTCTTGAAGTGCAGCAGTGGTTTTTTTTTGATAAAGGTGATGATATGCTTTTTCCTTTCGGGGAGGGAGAACGAAAGCACAAATTATGGGCAGTGCTAATCGAGGAAAGATGCCGCGAGGGATCGCGTCGGAGCGGGACAAATCTGCAACACGAAAGGTGGTTTCAGATGGCGCGGGTGTTGCGTCGAGCCATCGGCCCGGTATGCCGGATCTTGTCGGGACTTCGGAGCTTTTTAGCGACCTTCTGGACACCCTTAAATCCATCGCGTGTCGGCACTGTTGTGTGATGATCACCGGCGAAACGGGAACCGGTAAAGAAATGGTCGCCCGGAAGATCCATCATTCCAGTCAACGCTTCGACAAGCCGTTTGTTCCTGTGGATTGTACGACGCTGACGGGCCAGCTTTTTGAAAGCCAGCTTTTTGGCCATGTTAAAGGGGCTTTTACGGGGGCCATTGGCGATACACTTGGTTTTTTCCGTGCCGCGGACGGGGGGACGATCTTCCTCGACGAAATCAGCGAAATTCCACTGGACTTACAGGCCAAGCTGCTCCGTGTGCTACAGGAAGGAACCGTTACCCCAGTCGGTTCGACGCAAAGCCACGCCATCGATGTCCGAATTTTGTGTGCGGCCAACCGTGATCTAAAGGAAATGGTCACAAATAACGAGTTTCGAGCCGATCTGTACTATCGGGTTAATGTCGTGAACTTGGAAATTCCACCGCTGCGGCAGCGAGCCGAGGATATTGAGCGGGCCTTCGTTTTGAGCGTCGAAGAAGTAATCGAGCCCTCTTCATTGCCCAAGGAGGTTCTGATGGCGGCCTATACGGGCGGAGCCAACGGGCCGCTGCCAACGCTGGATGACGCCAAGGGTAAGCTGGTCGCCGACGCCCTGCGTGTTACGGGCGGCAGAAAGATCGCCGCGGCAAAAATACTCGGCATCGACCGACGACGCCTGAATCGGCTCATCGAAAAGCTGAATGTAACAATCCCAAAAGCCGGCAAATAGGCCCTACACAACAGCGGATCGGCGCGAGTGAGCCCGATTGCGATACCAACAAACGCTTCGATCCCATAAATTATCTTCGTAACGCCCATCGCACTCCCCACGGCCAAGCACAGCTTGACCGTGCCACCTGCAGGAAACACTTTTCTAAATTGTGCGCAGAACCGGCGCGCAGCGAGGGTCCATTATGGTCGGTGCGTCCAAAATGGCCCCTTTTTCTCTAAGCCGTTTTAGGTCCGATAGTTATCTGGAATACGACCCACTACGAGGGGCCATAATGGTCCCAAACAGCCTTTTTGTCTGAATCAACTTCCGATAAAAAATGTTCTCATAACCCCATTAACTGCAAAGAGATAAGAATTTGTCATCATCGTGTTTCCAAGTTGGCACACCCCTCGCTTAATAGTTCTTATGAAAACGCAGCAAAGAAAGAAAAAAGCAGCAACGAATTGAAGCTCTTTCAAAAGTGAACAAAAAATGACAGCAGCGGCTAAAAAGCCGGCCGGTTTCCTACGGATATTCTCAGGGGAGAAATATCTGGAGACGGCTTTAAGCTAATTTAGACCCAAGCGGCTGTTGATTTTAATGGAAGGGAAAAGGAGCAAACTTTTTTATCACTACTTTCCAAAAGGAAAAAAATATCTTTCCTCCTCCTCCAAGTGTCGGGTACGAAGCCAATCTCCGGTCGAAGACCCGGCTCCAATTACGATCTCGTTTCCCAAAGCGAGTTAAGAAGCCAATCTCCGGTCGAAGGCCCGGCTCCAATTACGATCTCGTTTCCCAAAGCGAGTTACAGTATAGATATCTTTCCTCCTCCTCCAAGTGTCGGGCAAGAAGCCAATCTCCGGTCGAAGGCCC
>NBLM01000062.1 GCA_002084585.1 Planctomycetales bacterium 4572_13
TCGCGAAGCGGGTAGAGCATTTCCTATGGTGATCAGTTGCGCCGTCGTGGCACGAGTTCGGCCGCGCAGCCGTGGTACGCATTGACCCCTTCAGGCACCGACCCTGGCACGAATTCCAACTGCGAAGCACCTTGCGGAGTCGCAACGCTATCAAGCGTTTGCAGCGAATCCAACTGCCGCACGGCACAACGAAACTACCAATAACGCACCGAAAGAAACAACCGTACACGAGAAAGAAAAAAGAGAATGACCCACTGGAGGGCGGGCGGGATGCCCGAAGCGCAAGCGAGGGTCGAGACGCAGCGGCCCGTTCAGGGCCGCCGCGGCGGGATTCCGCCGGCGACGGGCGTGAGCGACCAAAGAGAGGGAGGGAGCGGCATCAGCCGCGGACGACCGAACGACGGGAAGCGAAGCCCGGCGACGGCGGCAAGCGGGGACGGCCGACAGGCCACCGGCCCCGCGTGGGTGGGTTGGGTGGGTTATTAAAACAGCAGCCCGTAGGGCTTCCGTTTAGCACCGTAGGTGCGATAGGTAACGCTCAAGGAACAAGCGAACCGTTGGGATGACCCACGGGCAGTGAAGGCACGAGATTGCTTGCTGTTTAGCAATCGTAGTGCCTGAACGGTAATGTGGGGATATGCGTACAATGGACGACCAGGTGCGTCAGGGCAAGTAGAACCGTAATGCGCCCGTGTAACCGTTGCGTGCGACACCAGAGGCGTGGCAGAACGAGAGAACCGTTGTGGATACCTTGTGTGAGCGTTGGAACGAGCTTGCCTCAAGCAAGCGTAGTGCCAATGCGGTACAATGACGAGGAACTGTGATGGAAGACGACCCTGTGTGTAATGCTCTCGCAAACGCTGATGCGTACTCTGCGGCAGCGAGGGCACGGTCTTTTGCTTTTTATCCGCAAAAGCCGTGACGGAGCGGTGCGTGTGCGTTCATTGCAAGCGAACCGTTGGGATGACACTGTGGCAGTGACACCTGCGATGCGTGTGCTGGCGGCACTGCTTTTGTGATGCTGTACTAATAAAAAAAGGTGCCTGGCCCCCTTCTATGAAGCCCGCCTAATCCAAACCTAATTCATCAAAATCTTGTCTTAATTGTGAGGATTCATAATTCGGTCATTCAGACACAGGGAACGGATATGAGCCAAGGGGTTCATTCGCGTCTTCCGATTCAGGTTTGTCTTTCGATTCTCCTTGTACATTCCTAGATATTTCATCCAAACATTTATTGTAATTGCCCCATTCTTTTTGTTCCATTAGCATCTTATACAGCTTTTCACTTTGTCCGCCGGGCCATGCAAAAATATTATCTGAAAGCGCAAATTCCATATTTCGGATTTTCAAAATATCCCAATTTGGCCTGTAGTAAATAAATGACAACTTTTGATCCCCTTTGAAAGCATTGGCTTGTCTTTCCGCTTCCGAAAAAGATACAAGATCACCTTTTTTGAATACTTCCGTTTCATCAGTGCGAAGCAGAAACAGGATTTGAGAAATAACCTCCGCAGATGAAAAACTTTTATATATCAGCCACTTATCCGCATCGGGTATGAGCTTATACCATACGATACACACCGGCGGACCAAGCGTACCCGGCAGTTCAACCGCCCGCCTGATATTGACATCTTCATCTTCACTACCCGAAAGATGCTTCTTGGCACGCAAATAGGCGGAGAATTTAGGATCGCCACTGGAATCGGGACTGCCTATCAGAGCCGGTTTGCTTGATATCACAGCGTATTCTTTCAACAGCACAAGCAACTCTCTTGATTTTCCTTTTGGAAAGAAAATGACCACATTTCCAGGGTCATAGTCAACCGTAACCGTCCTTCCCCATCGGTCAGTGGCCCTCATCTCTGTACTAAACAAAATCTGTGTCACATAGCTTTCGTCGTAATGATTCATACATCGCATGGCGGCAATAATTCTCTCAATTTTATTCGGATCGGTTATTGTGGCTATCGTCGCATCGGAATATTTACCATTAAAGGCAAACTCGATTTTCCGACAATGTTTCATTTCCGCTATTTTTCTCTCGTTGCTTTTTCGGCTGCACGAACCAATAAGACACAAGCCCGTTAGAACTAAAATGAATGTCATCTGTTTCATTGCAAGGTCTCCTAATTACTGAGATAAGAGTTTTGATTTCCGCAATATGTTTTTTGCCTGTGAACTTCCGGCCCGCGTGAAGTTGTTGTCGTCGCTTCAGCATGAGCACCATAATACGGATCGGGGTTTGAAGTTGCCCCCCAACTGCCGTACATTGCTGCCATCCAGTTGTTGACACCGGTGAGTCCGATTTGATTTTCGCCGATTTCACCATACCATCCGTGATAGATCCTCCGCCGAGTTTCTCCAAGTGGTGCAATCTCAAATCCCCATCTGGCCATATCCATTCCGTTCCAGAACGCATCGTCGCTGTAAGTACCGGAGTCAACAGGCGGGTCCGTATAGCCAGCGGTATAATAACCGTCCGTCATTCTCGCATGGCCGCTATAGCAGAAGTCCGCATCAACATACAGATACGGCAGAGCATCCCAGTTGCGGGCACTCCTGACACTGTATCCCGTCTGTTCATAATCACCCGGCAGGAAATAGTCAGGGTTAGGCGATGGCGAGTCAACAGATGTAATCCATGAAAAACAAACCGTTCCGTCGCCAAGTTCATATTTTGTTCTTTTGACCCAGACATCTCTCTTTTTATCTTCAAGGGTTCGATAATTGCCGTGAGCATTGATTCGGATTGATCTCAAAGAAGAATCGTTAAACATAAAATCCTGTGCTTCTCGCGTCGCGGCACCGCCGAACAAGCCCGTGATCGGAACGAGATTCCTGTTGCGCATCGCCTGACACCATGCATTGTTCGATTCTGTTCTGGATCGATACACCCTTCGGTTCGGCGCTATCAGTAGAGACTTCGTACCTCTGTTCTGCCAGGTTCGGATATTGAACCTTTCGACAATCTCATCGCTCCATCCGGCAGGGTCGCCAAAGCCACTCAGCATCATTTGGGTTTCCGGAACCGTAAAACTGTAAGTACAGTACGGGTTTATCATCCCCGGAACACTGACAAGAGGCGTGTAAAACACATTCGGATCAATAACAAGACCAAAACCGCCTGTCGGTACATTCACATCCCAGACAGCGGCCTCCTCCATATTAAACACCTCGAAATTTAACGGTTCATTAGCGTCATTAAACCCTGAAATAACATACGAATGATTGGGGTCGTAGCAAGCACTTGAAGCCACACCGTTCAATGAATTTGAAAGCTCGTAAGGAATGGCCTTGCCAATAACAGTTAATGCCTCTGTTCGGCTACACGCCGCCACACGATAATGATGTGGACCATTGACTGCCTTGAAGGTTTCATCCTCGGCATAGAGGGTTTCGGTAAGATTAAAATCACCCTTGAACCTATCAATATAATGACCGTCTCTGAAAAGATAATAATCATAGCCATCCATCTGGTCAGCGAGGGAAAATTCGACGCGATACGAGAGAACTGTATATTGCCCGTTGCCGTTTGGGTCATTATCCGGAAGCAAAGCCAGTTGGGGTACACCTGACCCGAACAGCAGCCACTCGTCAGAGAGTTGGGCAAGATCATTCATATCGATCATATAACTGTCGTCAAAGTCGCATAGATAAGGATCGATGTCATTCGGGCCTATCGTATTGGGATCAAATGTATTCGGGTCCAAATCCAACAGCCAATACTTGCCGAGTACCGCGAAATCCACTAAATCTACCCCTTTACTGCTATCAACATCCGCCGCAGCCACATAGCCCAATCCCTCATTTGTAAAATTGGGATCAGCCGTATAGCAAAATCCTATCGGCAGTACACCGGCTAAAGGCATATTATCAACATTGGCCGTACAGGTCAAAATCTGCGGAACCTCTTTCACATAACCGACGCCCCCATTGTTAAACAGACTGGTTTTCTTTAGAAAATGACTGCCTAAGGCGGCTCCATTTGATTCATATGGGAAATTTGGATCAGAAACGGGATAGAACTCAATAAATCCTGCGGGATTGTCATTGCTGTTCCCGTGATAACCCATTCCGTATATTGACGCATACAGATAACCATATGTTTGAATGCCATACGCGTTGGGATTAGGTCCGGAACCAGTATCAAGGCCACACCTTGTTACCGCGGTATTCGCTACAATCGCGGTGCAATCTGTTTCCTGAGCGGGTCCGAGAATAATAATCCCATCCCACGGCGTATAATCAATTGTTGATTGGGTAATTTTAACATCGCACGCTTCATTAAGATAAACTTCGATGCCGGTGTAGTAATTATTAACAGCAAGGATAAAAGACAATTTAATATCCTCATTGCTATCAGCATATATCCCATAAACATTATTAAACAGATACAGATGGTGTATGTTCTCGTTAAACATACAATTTTTAAACTTCACCCCGTAATTAGCCCCCTCGATAACGACATATCTCATTTTAAGCTTGCCTGATAAGCCGTTGTATTCAATGCCTGAAACATAATGTCCATAGTTATAAGGTGATGTGTCAGGATATATCCAAATTTTATCTTCGGGTGTTCCACTCATTATCGGAGGGAAAACAGGGTCGCTGATCATCCTTGAATTTGTAGCCCTTGAAATATGGACCCCCGGCTCGAAATAACAAGCGGGCGGAAGTACAACATCACCGGTTACATGATAAGTGTTGTCCTTCGTCCAAATTGCCGGAACATTACCCGGACTAACTTCAATGACAGACTCAGGTGCTGAGAAAAGCGTCTGGCGAACTTCAGAAACAGCTTCGTCTTGTGGTTGCTCCGTTGACAAAGAAATACTTTGACTTTGTTCCAGAAAAGCTACCTCACGCAATAATTTACGACTTGAAAACTCATCTAATGACTTACCTGTCGCAACCGCTTCCACGCCTCTAAAATAGTTGGTCCGTGAGATACATTTTTTAAGAGATTTTGCTTCTGTGTATCTGATTGGCCCCCAGTCCGGTATAATCTTCTTATCAACTTGCAAAGTTACCAAAGATTCTTCCAGCATATCAGCATTTGTGTCCAACTGTTCCTCAGCTGTTGTTGCTTCCAATGTCGGACTCGCATCAACGGTTTGTTCGACAGCAGGATTTGTCTTTCCTTCATAGACATCTTTCATCATTTGGATAAGTGCCAGCGCGAGCATATCCCTTGAACTCGCAGACTCTCCCAAAGCGACAATATCATTCACATCTGAGGGAATCGCTGATGGATTGTCCTCGTAGATAAAATGTAGAATTTCGGAGAGAGTTGCCAGTTGGTCTTCTTGCTCACTTGTCAACACACCGCTGTCAGCAAAGGAAAAATTGACAATGACAATAATAAACAGAATTGTGATTAATTTGTTCATCTTCGTAGCCCTTTCAAAAATCAATTGTCGATTTCTATCATAGACACCCGGATTCGGATATGTCAAGGTTTTTTTGTGTGTTTTGGTGTGGTTCTTGGTTGTGTTTTTTCTGTGAAAATCTGGAAATCTGTGGATTTTTACTCTATGCGCAAAATCGCGGATTCTGTAGTTTTAAGCTATGAGCTTTTAGCAGTTGGCTAAAGATTGAAAACTGAAGACTGAGGACTGTTTTTCGGAGAAAAACGATGGATGTGACTTATCAAAAGGATGTGTGCTTTTTTGTCGGCGGGATTGGTGCAAAGACCGGTGTGTCCAGAGCCGGGGGATGTACGAAGGCGTGGCTGGCTGCCAAGAACGGCGATCCGTCGGGGTTGTTCGGTGCGGATGGGGCTTGTGTGTATTCAAATGCTTCGATTCAGATTGGAAGCGACAGCCGGATCACCGGTGCGAACGGGACCTTTGCCGGGGTCGAGATCGGGATGGTGGCGTATCTCGATGCCTCGGATTTTGATGCGGGGTATTATGAAGTAACAGATGTTGGCACGAATGACGAATATGTCGAGTTTGGAGGGGCCGATGAGGTATTTCTGCCGGAATATCTGCTGGTTTATATCGGCGGTGCTTTTGACTCGCTGCATACCGCCTATTTCCATACCGGGGCGTGGATCGAGACCTGCCATATCCTGACCAACAAGGATGAAACGCTGGGTGCAACCCTGACGCTGCACTATGCGGGCGGCAATCCGGCACGGAACACCTGGAAAGAGACCATTGGTTATAACACGAATGTCTTTATCGAGAATAACCGGGTGGTCAGCGATATGGATAAAGGCAAGGCGGCTTATCAGAGCGTGCTGGATGTGTTCCAAAATGGTGCGACCGCGGGCAAAAAGGTGGTGCTGGACGGGTCGGCTTTAGCGGCGATGGCCGTAAGTTGGAAAGTGGACAACTTCGTCATGCGGAATATCCATATCAAGGCCGGTGCGTCCTATGCGTGCTGTGAACCGGAGACTGGAACGCCCTTGCAGTATACCGGTGCGGAGTTTGTCAACTGCGTCTTTGACGGCGGTGCCGACGGGGTCAAACCGGACGGGGTGGCCGATTTTGTACGGTGTGTGAACTGCTTCAGTAATGCCTCCGGAACGGGATTTAATCTCAACGATGCGGGCATCGGGGCACGGTCGTCCGTGCTGATCGGTTGTGTCGCCGATGGGTGCGCGGTCGGCTTCTCTGTCAGTGGCGGTGGGAGTATTACTGGCTGCATCACGGACGGCTGCACGGATGGGATTGAAACGAACGGGGCCTGCGGTGTGGTGTCCTGTGTTTTCTATGACTGCGGCAGTCATGCGTTTGTGTGCAGTGATGCCGATGCGCGGTGGTTCATCTTTAACAGCATCGCGGTGCTTGATCCGCTGGCTTCGGGGGTGTTCGGCGTCGGCTCCGGTGGTGGAAGCGTGGTGTTTGAGGATCATAACTGCTTTGTCGATACGGCGGGCAATGCAGTCACCCTGCATGACAGCACAAACTGGTCGATTGATTATGTGCCGTCTTTGATCGGAGCCAATACATTAGAGGCCGATCCGGTGTTTGCGGATGCGGCTGGGAAAGTGTTTTCGCTGGCCGATGAGTCGCCGTGTGTCAATGCGGGGCTGGTGGATATTTACGGCAATGCTTCGCATATCGGGTTTTACGAAACGCCGGAGTCCGCTGGCGGAGGGACGAATGTGCAGGCAAACAGGAACCGTCAATATGGTGTGGGGCGGAATCAGCAATACGCTTAACCACGAAATGCACGAAAGGACACGAAAATGAGTAATGAACTAACAGAACAGATTAAGGATTTTCCGATGCAGTGGATCTTTGCCCAGTACGAACTGGGCAGACCGGTGTCCGAGATCGCCGCAGAGATGAAGATCAGTGAAAACAGGGTCTATGCGAAAATGCGCAGCAGGCCGAAGACCTATGAGGAGATCAAGAAGGCACGGGAAGAGATGTACTGCCGCCGCTTGCGACGGGTGCGGGGTCTGGCGGATAGCATTGCAATGGATTATCTGGAGCGGCTGTATGGAAAAATCACTGATGCCGAAACGGATGAAGAAAAAGATTCGCTGTATGAGCAGATTGAAAAGGTGCTGAAGATCGGTAAGCAGTTTGCCGAGCGTGTGCAGCTGGCCGAGGGAAAAGCGACCGCGAATGTGGGTAATGCCAACGGACTGCCGTTTAAGATTGTGGTGACCGAAACCTACGAGGGGCTCAGAGGTGCCTCAGAGGCACATGAATAAAAACCGTAAAGGCGCTTCGCTGTTACGGTTTTGAAAAAACAAGAGAGTAAGTACTGATGACTGGCAACAGAATAATGGAACAGAAACAAGATTTACAGGATACGGTCGAGCTTGACTGGGTGGCCGATAACCGCACCGAAGATGTGGGACAGGATGTAACCGCTGAGGCCGCCGAGGATACCGAAAAAGCTCAAGTTGATTCTGCTGCGCAGAATGTGGGGGATGTGCCGGGGTTTGAGCCGGTCTTCACCAAGCGGCAGACAATGGCACGGAAGACGCTTCAGCGGGATGATGTCAAGGAAGTATTGTACGGTGGTGCCAAGGGTGGCGGCAAGAGCGTGTTTGGTTGTTACTGGTGCTTTCTGCAGGCGGTGGATATTATTCGGGACTGTAACATTGAACCCAGAACGCATCCGATTCCCGTGGGGTTTATGGGTCGAAAACGGGGTGTGGATTTTACGAATACCACGCTGGAGACCTGGAAGCGGTTTATTCCTGAGGAGGCCTATACAATCAAAGGTAAGCCCGCGGAGATCATTATCTGGGACCGTGTGAAGATCCTCACCGGTGGGCTGGATAATTCTGAAATCGTCAATAAGTTTAACTCCGCCGAGTATGCGTTTTACTTCATTGACCAGGCGGAGGAAGTCGATAGAGAGCAGATTGGTGAACTGCGGGCGACGACACGGCTTATCATCAACGGTAAAAAGCTGCCCGGTAAAGGATTGTTTACCGCGAATCCTGCTCCGTCTTTCCTTAAGGATGAGTTCATTCTCAATCCTCGCCAAGGACGGGTGTATATCCCTGCTCTGCCGACGGATAATCCGTACTTAGGCGATGAGTATATCGAGGTGCTGCGGGATTCGTTCCGTCATCGGCCGCAGCTCTTAAAGGCGTATCTGGAGGGCTGCTGGGATGAACTGGGTGGGTATAACCAGGCGATCCGTGACGGCTGGGTGGACAATGCGGAAAAGATCACACTGTACCCGCCGACCACCAAGCATCTCATCTCGTGCGATCCTGCCCGGTACGGTGATGATGAGACCGTGATCTACTGTTTAGAGAATACGCGGATAAAGGAAAGTGAAATATACGGCAAAAAAGGCCTGATGCACACCGCCAATGTGCTGCATGTATTGAGCCGCAAATATGACAACGCCCTGATCGTGGTCGATGTGTGCGGTTTGGGGGCCGGTATCGTAGATCGGCTCATTGAGATGGGCGATAATGCGCTGGGAATCGATAATGCCTCGCGTTCGGAAGA
>NBLM01000063.1 GCA_002084585.1 Planctomycetales bacterium 4572_13
ATCAGTGGTTTCAGTCGTATATATCATACAAAGTTCACCCAAAAAATCAAGAAAAAACGGAATCTTTCGTCTTTTTTCAACCACCCTTTTTAGAGTGGGCTCAACATTAGAATTTGGAATTTGTTTTTAGATTTAGTGGTTTGGGGTTAGAATTTCCGGTTTATCCGGGTTAGGGGTTTATGTTCACAGTTCCCGCGTCAGCCGGCCAGGGCCATGTCTTTGTCGCGAACTTCCTGGGCAACCTTAAACCCCGCATCCAATGAACGGGAAAACTCCGGGTCCAGTGCGTCTTTTATATGGTACTCTTTCAGGAAGCTCTCGGCCAATGTCGTGGCATTGGTGAAGCCAACTTGTTTGACTCTTTCTCTCATCCATTGCATGATCTGGCTTTCAGTCATCGTTATATCTCCGAAAAAAACGGACTACGGTGTTGTGAATTCGCTCCGCTGTTGTTATTATCGACCAAAGGGGGTGTTTGAATTGACTCTATTGAGTCGTTTTGGGGGATCTTTATGTTGGCCTCCGACGGCGCGGGCCGTAAAATGCCCCATAATACTACTGATATTTGTCTTTTTTTGACATTTGTCCGATAAAACACTAAAGGATTCAAATGCTTTTCCCGATAATAAAGACAGCGATATGAACATTAAAAATTACGATTGTCAGTGAATTGTAAGGCCAATAAAACCTTTCGGGCGACATGGAGGTTCCGAACATGAGAACAATTGCGGTTGTGAACCAAAAAGGCGGGTGCGGAAAGACCACCATTTCGATCAATCTTTCGGCGGCATTGGCGGCCAAAGGAAATCGGACATTATTGATCGATATGGACTCGCAGGGCCATTGTGCTGTGGGTCTGGCCGTGCCGGAGGAGCAGGTCGAGCAGAGTGTTTATGATGTTCTGATTGGCATCGGGCGAGGGGAACCCATGCGGCTGAAAGAAGTGCTTTGGCAGATTTCCGATGGCTTTGAACTGGCACCGTCGAATATCGACCTAGCGGCCTTTGAACAGCAGATGACGGGCGTTACAGATCGGGAAAACTGCCTGAAAAAGGTGCTGGATGAGATACAGGACGACTATGACTATGTGGTGATTGACTGTCCGCCCTCGGTGGGCCTGCTGACATTCAATGCCCTTCGAGCGGCGACGGATGTGATTGTACCCGTGGAGATGGGCTATTTTTCGCTGCACGGACTGAGCCGACAACTGGAAACGCTTATCGCGCTGTGTGACCAATGCGAACAGAAGATCAATGTGATGGTTCTGGCCAGCATGTACGACATTCGGACCAAGATGGGGCGCGAGATACTCGCCGAACTGAAAAAACATTTCTCTGAACAGCTGTTCAAGACCGTGGCGAATTTTAATACAAAACTCAAAGAAGCCGCCAGCTTGGGCCAACCCATCAGCGAATATGCCCCATCCTCCAAGGGGCATAAGGACTTCCTGGCACTCGCCGATGAACTGATCGGAACCGATACGCAGTTGCACCGTGCCGACTTGGTCAATTCTCTACAAGCCCGGTTAAGTACCATCAGCGCCAGTGCCGAAGAACTGCTTGCCAGTGTGCCGCCGGATGTTATCAAACCAAAAGAACAAGAGCCCGTATCGCTGGATGAGAAACTGGCCGATGTTTACGGGGTTCGTCAAGTGGATGGGCATGTGTCGTTCGCAGCGATGTATCCGCGAGCCAAGAGCGTACAGATTGCAGGGGACTTTAACGAATGGATGCCGGAAAAAACCCATTTGCAACGAGTCGATGAGGCGGGCAAATGGCACTTGGCGATGCCGCTGGAAAAAGGGCTGTATCGCTATCGCCTGGTCGTTGACGGCCAGTGGCAACAGGATCCCTACAATGACTGGATCGAGATGAACCCGTACGGAGAGTTCAACTCCGTGCTGAATGTTCAATAAGACCGACCTGTGGAGGTCAAAAGGAAAGACACGCCGGACTGGCCAAGCCAGTCCGGCATTTTTTATGGCATATCCACCCCATAAACTCCTTGCGCGGTTGAATAAAAGCACAAGGTTTTTAATGAAAACATCGCCGCTATACCGCAACCCATCAGATTACATGTTATCTGCGGGTTCTCTTTTCTATTGTTCGGCGGATATAGCGATTTGCCCCGGTGGTTCTTATGAATTGATTCGGCTCGGCGGATTGTATCAGGATGGCTTCGGCGGTTTTGGTTTTATTGATGAGGTCGATGCCTTTTTCATTACCGAGGATGGTTACGGCGGTGGCGAGGGCGTCGGCGGTGGTGGCGGTGGGGGCGATAAGCGTTACACTGGAAAGATCGCTGGCCGAGTTAGCCGTGGTGGGGTTGACGATGTGGCTGTGTTTTTGTTCGTCGATGATGATAAACCGGCGGTAGTCGCCGCTGGTGGCGACGGCCCTGTCGTCCATATTGAGCGTTAGTAAGATGTGTCCGTCCCTGACCGGATCCTGCAGACCGATCAGCCAGTGTTTTTTGCCGTTGGCCGGCGTTCCGAAGCACCGCAAATCGCCGCCGATATCGACCATCGCACCCTTAACACCCGCGTCCTGCAAAATCTCAATGGCTTTATCAATCGCATAGCCCTTGGCGATACCGCCAAGGTCAAGGAACATCCCATCTTTGGCAAACCGCACCGTCTGTTTTTCTGCGTTCAGAATCAATTTTTGATAGCCGACACACCCCTTTGCTTTTTGCAGGGCCTCGGCGGTTGGAGCTACGCCGTCCGCTTTGGCCTTTCGCCAAAGCTGCACAACCGGGCCGATGGTAATATCAAATGCTCCATTGGACATACGGCTATACATTTTGGCTGTCGTAAGCACCTCGAACAGTTCCACATCCACCGATACCGGGTGGTCAAACGCCTGCAGGTTAACTTTTGAAAGCTGCGAATTAGGGTCATAATCGCTCATCAGCTCTTCGATGTGATAAATCTCATCCACTGCGGCGTTGATCGCCCGATGGGCCTGCTGTTGGTTTTCGGAAACCACTATAATATGGGCGACAGTCCCCATGGTCATCTGAAAGCCGCCGTCAATGGTAACGGTGCGGTTTTTCTGAGAAAACCAAAAGAGCGTTCCGATCACCGTGATGGCGATAGCCGAACGAAAGACCAATGTTTTAGTTTTGTGCATTTATTCCCTTAAAATCGCCGCTGGCCGCTGTTCAATGTCAGTAAGTCTCTGTATAATAACCATATGATACACAAAGAAATACAATCCATCAAGGATGTTGTCAGTCGGCAATTGTTGCCGTTTGTGCGAAAGCCCGGGCGGTATATCGGTGGCGAGATCAATCAGGTCAAAAAAGAGCTTCACGGCTGCGAAGTGCGGGCGGCACTGTGCTTTCCCGATATCTATGAAATCGGGATGAGCTATCTGGGAATACAAGTCCTGTATTCGATTCTCAACGGGATTGACGGGGTCGCTGCCGAGCGGGTGTTTGCCCCGTGGTTTGATGCCGAAGAGGTGATGCGGGCTAAAAATATCCCCTTGTTTACGATGGAGTCCCATGCGGCGGTCGCCGACTTTGACCTGATCGGGTTCAGTTTGACCAATGAGTTGTGCTATACGAACCTGCTGAATCTGCTGGACTTGGCAGGGTTGGAGGTTCGCAGCGAAAACCGCACGGAAGACGACCCGATTATCATCGTCGGCGGGCAGGCGGCTAATTGCGCCGAGCCGCTGAGTGCGTTTGCGGATATGTTCGTACTCGGCGAGGGCGAAGAAGCGGCGGTTGAGATCGTCGAACTTTACCGGCAGGCCAAACAAGAGGGAAAATCGAAGAAAGAGTTTTTATTGGAAGCGGCGCGGCGGTTTTCGTTTGTGTATGTACCGCAGTTCTATGAGTTGGATGATGCGGGATTATTAAAGGCAAAAGTCGATGGATTGCCGACGGAATTTAAAAATGCCGTTGTGCGAGATTTTGAGAACGCCCCGATCCCGGAAAAGCCGATTGTGCCGTTTGTTCAGGCGATACACGAACGGGTGAGCATCGAGATTATGCGGGGCTGTCCGGGGCGATGCCGGTTCTGTCAGGCCAGTTTTTGCCGACGGCCGGTGCGGGTTCGCAGTGTGGATCGGATTGTCGAAGCGGCTAAACAGCAATACGCCGCGACGGGCTTTAATACCGTTAGCTTGTTGAGTTTATCGACATCAGATTATCCGTATCTGGACGAACTGGTGGAGGCAATGAATACGCACTTTGCCCCGCTACGAGTGGGACTGTCGCTGCCGAGTTTGAGGGTGCAGAAGCAATTGCAGCTTTTGCCGAAAATGGTTACTTCCGTGCGAAAAGGCGGGCTGACCATCGCGGTCGAGGCGGCCAGCGAGCATTTGCGTCAAGTCATCAATAAGCCGATTACGGATGAAGATTTGTTCGCGGCGGTAACGGCGGCATTTGAGGCGGGCTTTTTGCGGTTGAAGCTGTATTTCATAGTTGGTTTTCCCGGCGAAACCGAAGAGGATATCCAAAAGATTGTGGATCTGTCGCAAAAGCTGTCGGCATTGCGTAAAGAGGTGGACGGGAGATTTGCCGATATTACCGCCGCGATTAGTTGGCTGGTTCCCAAGGCGCACACACCGTTTGGATGGCTGGGCCAGAAGGACCGGGCTTATTTTGAGAACGCAAAAGAACTGATCCTGTCCCGCAAGCGAGAGTTAAAGCTGCGGTTCGTCAAATTCAACTTTCACGAGTGCGACCGCAGTATCCTCGAATCGGCGATGGGCCGCGGCGACCGGCGGCTCTGTGATGTGGTCGAAACCGCATGGCGAAACGGAGCGAAGTTTGACCTGTGGAGCGAGGGGTTCGAGATAAAACACTGGCAGAATGCCTTCTCTGCGGCGGGCCTGAACCTCGAAACCGAGGCCCAAAAGTCATTCTCGCCGGACAAACCCCTCCCATGGTCCCACTTCGGCGGCCCGGACACGGGGGGGTTACTGAAACACTACCACCAATCGATGCCCACTCTTGCGTAGCAGATTTTTCATTTTCTTGACATTTTAGGGTGGTTGTGGGATACTGTCGGCCCTGTTTATGCATCCGACGAGGGCGGTTGGCTTGGCGGATGTAAGTACTGTAATATCAAGACCTTGACTATTTTGGAGTAGTGTATGAAAGTAACCGATATGAAGAAGGGCCAGACTGTCCTGATCGACGGGAAGCTCTATGTGGTGATGAGTTATCAGCATGTCAAGCTCGGCAAGGGCGGGGCGATTTACCAGACGAAGTTTAAGAATCTCGTTGATGGCGGCATTCGGGATGTCCGTCTGCGCTCCGAGGAAACGATTGAAGAGGCCTATCTGGAAAAACGAAACTATGAGTACCTGTATTCGTCGCCGGGTGAGCATGTGTTTATGGACTTGGAGACCTATGACCAGATTACATTAGACGATGACGGATTTGGCGACGGGCCGAAGTATCTGAAGGAAAACGAACAAATCCAGATTAGTATGTACGATGGCAAACCCGTCGTGGTAACGCTGCCGAATACGGTGGATCTGGTGGTCAAGGACACCGCTCCGGAGATCAAAGGCGCGACAGCGACCAACCAGTTCAAGCAGGCCACGATGGAAACGGGGATCGTCGTGCAGGTGCCGCCGTTTATTAAGATCGGCGAGAAGCTCCGTATCGACACCCGCACGGGCGAATATGTCACCCGTGTCAAGGACTGATTTGAAGCCACAAAGACCACAGAGGACTCAGAGAGCTTAATTTTCAGACAGGATTAACAAGGTTTTTTAATAATTATATCTTGGCGAGTTTTGTACTTTTCTGTGTCCAAAGAGTCCTGTGAAGCGGGTGGCGAACCGGATAAGACCATGCCTTCCGACTTCGTCGGTAAGACATGCCACCCATGTAAGAGTAATTTAATATCCATTTTTATATTGAGCTAAAACGATGGTCGTAAAGGCGTTTAATAAGTTTTTGGTGGGGATGTTTGGTTCGCGTAATGAGCGGGTCATTAAGTCGTATATGCAGATGGCATTGACGGCCAGTGAACTGGAGGAGCAGACTAAGGCCCTTAGCGATGAACAACTCAAGGCCAGGACTATTGCGTTTAAGGAGACGCTGAAAGATGACCCCGATGCTGAACATATTCTGAGCGAAGCATTTGCGGTTGTGCGGGAAGCGGCCCGGCGGAATCTGGATATGCGGCATTACGATGTGCAGCTCGTCGGCGGACATGTTCTGTTCGAGGGCAAGATCGCCGAGATGGCCACCGGTGAAGGCAAGACGCTGGTGGCGACGCTGGCGGCTTACTTAGTGCATCTGACCGGCCGCAGGGTGCATCTGATTACTGTTAATGACTACCTTGCCAAGCGCGACGCCGAATGGATGCGTCCGGTGTATGAAGCCCTGGGGATGACGGTCGGGGCGATTCAGGCGGACATGGATACCTCCGGCGATGAACGGCGGGCGCAGTACGGTTGCGACATCACCTACGGAACGAATAACGAATTCGGCTTTGACTATCTGCGCGACAATATGAAGACCTCGATGTCGCAGATGGCACAGGGGCCGCTGGAGTATGCGATTATCGATGAGGTGGATTCGATCCTGATTGATGAGGCCCGAACGCCGCTGATTATTTCCGGCCCGGCGCAGGATGATGTGACACGCTATAAAAAAGCCGATGCTGTCGCCCGTCAGTTGATGTCGCTACAGGCATCTTATACGCATCTGAAAAAAGCGATTGATTCCGCTGAGCGAACAATTGCTAATGCGCAGGGCGAACTATCCGAGGCCAAAAAGGCCAAAGACAAGACTCGCGAGGAAAAGGCCAAAAAGGTCATTGACGAAACCCAGTCACAGAGAGAAGCTGATCAGGCCAAGCTCGAATCGATGACGGAGTATTACGAGATTGAGCAGGACCGCAAGGCCGTGCATCTGACCCATGAGGGCATTGGTGCTGCTCAGGAGATTGCGGGCGTTGGCTCGTTCTTTACCGGCTCGAATATGGAATGGCCGCATATGCTAGAGCAGTCGCTACGAGCGCATGTAACCTTTGAGCGGGAAAAGGATTATGTCGTCATGGACGGCAAGATTGTTATCGTCGACGAGTTCACCGGTCGATTGATGCACGGGCGGCAATGGTCTGACGGCCTGCATCAGGCGGTCGAGGCCAAGGAAAATGTGCAGGTCAAAGAAGAGACCCAGACGCTGGCGACAATTACGCTGCAAAACTTTTTTAAGCTGTACGGCCAGCTTGCGGGTATGACCGGAACCGCGATTACCGAAGCCGGTGAGTTTATGGATATCTACAAACTTGAAGTTGTTGTGATTCCGACAAATCGACCGTGTGTGCGGGATGATCAGGAGGATATGATCTACAAATCGATGAAGGAAAAGTTTAACGCCATCGTCGATGAGATTCACGAAGTCAGCACAGCGGGCAGACCGGTTTTGGTTGGCACGGTCAGTATTGAAAAGAGCGAGGCCCTGTCGCAGGCATTGACCCGCCGCTACGGTGTCGAGCATGAAGTGCTGAACGCCAAACAGCACGCCCGCGAAGCAATTATTGTGGAAAAGGCCGGCTGGCAGCACGCCGCACGGGATGGTTCGATGCGGGGCAATGTAACGATTGCGACGAATATGGCCGGTCGCGGCACGGATATCAAGCTGGGCGACGGCGTGGTTGAACTGGGCGGTCTGCATATTCTCGGTACCGAGCGGCATGAATCCCGCCGGATCGACGATCAGCTTCGCGGCCGTGCGGGTCGGCAGGGCGACGCCGGTTCGAGCGTATTCTTTTTGTCGTTTGACGATGACCTGATGCGCATTTTCGCGCCGGATGTTACGGTTAAACTGCTGTCGTTCATCGGCTGGGAAGAGGGGATGCCCATCCAGCATGGCCGCATCAGCAAGGGGATCGAAAAAGCACAGAAAAAAGTTGAGGAACGCAACTTTGAATCGCGAAAAAGTCTGCTGGAATATGACGAGGTGATGGATTTTCAGCGGAAGTACTTTTACGGCAGCCGCCGCAAGGTCATCGAGGGTCGCGATCTGAAGCAGTCGATTCAGCAGATGATCGAAGATATGATCAACGGCGCCTGTGAGAATATTTTGGCGCGGGACTACCCGTTCCGCTGTATGGCCGAGTGGCTAAAGGGTGAGTTTGATGTTGAACTGGATGCCAAGCGGCTGCTCAATCTGGATATCGAGCAGATTGATGATCTCGTCAAGGACAGGGCCAGAAAAAATGTGGCCAATGAGATTTCGGTCGCGCTGGGCGAATACCTTGAGGATTACGACGACCCGAAGACCTGGAAGATCGAGGCGCTGGTTAAGTGGGCGATGAGTGCGTTCAGCGTATCGCTGTCGGCGGGCAAGATTCGTCAGATGACCGCCGATGAGATTGAGCAGACATTGATCGATGCGGCGTGCGAACAGGTGGATAAAAAAGACACCGACCGCCTCGTCGAGTTTTTGAAAGACGATTACTCGATGACGATGTTTGCCCAGTGGGCAAACTCAAAGTTTGATATTAAGTTGGATGCGGTTGAACTGGAGCAACTCAAACCCGACCAACTTCGGCAAAAACTGAGTGATTCAGTGAAGGAAAAATACAGCCGCCGGGAAATTGAATACCCAGTTGAGTTTGCGATGAATATGGTGTTCGGTCGCGCCGAACCGAATGTGTACGCGTTCGAAGCGATGGCGGACTGGGCCAATAAGAAGTATGAAGCGTCGTTGACCGCCGAACAGATTCAGGATACAAAGCCAAAAGAGATTCACGCACAGCTTTTGGCCCTTAGCGAATCATGGAACAACGGCAAATTAACCGAAACGGTTGAGGGCAAAATTCAATCAAATGCGAAAGAATCTTTGTTGAAAGCCGGACGCAACTTTCTGCGAAAGGAATTGACGGACCTGGAGCGGTATGTGCTGTTGCAGATTTATGACCAGGCGTGGAAGGATCATCTGTATGCGATGGACCACCTCAAGGAAAGCATTATGCTGCGGGCCTATGCGGAGAAGGACCCGAAAATCGAGTACAAGCATGAGGGCCATCGGATGTTCAATGAGATGCTCGAAAGCATCGAGGATCGTGTAACGGATATTATCTTCCGCGTGCGATTAGAAGCCGGCCAGCGCAGCAAGAGCGTCTATAATGTCAGCCAGGCAAAACACGAGGATGTCAATCAGTTCGAGATGGCCCAGCGACAACGCGCCGCCGCACAGGCACCGCAAGGAGAAAGAAAAGTCAAACAGATTACGCTCGACCAGCCCAAGGTCGGCCGCAACGACCCTTGCCCCTGCGGCAGCGGCAAAAAATACAAAAAATGCTGCGGCAAGAATCTGTAATCTAACCGCCGCTTTGAGTTGTTTTGAAGTTTGTTATCTGTTACTCGAAAGTTCCGTCCAACGCGAGTGTTTTGCTACCGGAGGGGGCGTTTGATTGGTTGCCTGTTATGGTGACAACCGCTACGCCGTCGGCATCGACGCTGTCAATGTTGTAGTCTGCGGCGACGAAGTAGCTTCCGGTTAAATCACCCGATTGAATTCCGAGGGCCTGCTGCACCGATGCGTTTGTTAAACTGCCGGTCACAGTGTTGCCGGTTTCCATCAGATAGGTTTTCATGGCGGTCCGAATCGCACCGGCGCCGGCATTGGCCTCGGTCCATTTACTGCGGTCGATCCGGCCGCGCATCAGCGGAACCGCCGCCGCGGCCAGAACACCGACGATCAAAATGACCACCATTAACTCAATCAGCGTGAA
>NBLM01000012.1 GCA_002084585.1 Planctomycetales bacterium 4572_13
GCTCATAGCGGGGCTGATATTAACGGGGATATTTTCATGCTGCCGCCATACTACTCCTTGCCGCCGATCAGTCCGCCTGATTATACGGCCTCTCAAGGGTCGATTTCCGGAAAGAATATTACGCTGCATTCCTCCGACAGCGGAAAATACTCAAAGATATCCATTTCCAATAACGGAACCTTGTCGATCAACGGCGACCTGATACTGTATATCACCGGCGACATTGAACTTAAAAACAACGCGGAGATAGAAGTTAAAAATAATGCCACCCTGACACTCTATTTCGATGGGGATATCGAGGCCAAGAATTCATCTGGCTTCAATAACAAAACCGAAATCCCGGCCAATCTGCTCATCTACGGCACCGGCGACAGCCAGGAAATCAAGCTCAAAAACTCGGCGGACCTCTATGCGGTTATTTACGCCCCTCATGCGGACATGACCGTCCACAACAGTGTCGATGCGTACGGCTCATTTATTGTCAGCGACATGGAGCTAAAAAACAGCGGGACTATTTACTACGACAAAGCCCTCAAGCAGGTCAGTGAAGACGATGAACTGGCCCGCTTCATGGTGACCCGCTGGGAAGAACTGTAATCGGGCAAAAAAGGGAAAAAAGATGAACTCAAAACAGATACGAAAAACGCATGGTTTCACACTCATTGAATGTATGGTGGGGATGTTGATCCTGATGATTACGATCGGCGGGATCATGAGTTTTCGCTATTATGCTGTTCTCAGTACCGAACGAGCGGAAACACAACTTCTGGCCGCACGGGCTTCCGTTGTGCTGTCCGAGGCCTGGCGCGGGCAAAAGGGTGCCGATGATTTCGATCCGACACAACAGAGCTTTGACGATCATTTTCGGGTACAGTCCGGCAGCGTATCTGCTTTTTCGGAAGCAACCGGGCCTGGCTATACGCATTTGGGGAACTATCAAATCCAGATCGAAGGGCGTCGGTTTAGTGCCACCCTGGTATATGAAAACTCTGCCGTCGTGCAAAATGCACGCATTCTGCATGTCGTACTGGCCTGGCAGGAAGGAAAGCAATTAGAGCGAACCTTTCATCTGTCAACCTTAACCCAAACATAAAATAAGGCCTGAGGCATTAGGCGTGAGACTCGAGGAAGAACGATAAGGAAAAAAAGATGAAATCGAAACGAATACGACGATATTCTGGATTTACAATTACCGAGCTGATTTTGGCGATTGCGGTCAGTTCGATTCTCATTCTGGCCGTCGGTGCGGTGATGATGGACACCCAGAGGGGCTGGATGGACTCTTATGCCAAGGTTCACGGCGGCGCAGCCACCGATGCGGCGGTCGCCAAAACAGCGTTTGACAAAGTCGTTCGCAAGGCCTCTCGATCCATTTATCATTTTAATGCGGACGATGATATTACCGTTTACTACTATAACAACTGGCTGACATCAACCGACCCGGATCGGGCCGCACGATTTTATCGCTCCACCGAGAATCCGTCCGAGATGTATATTCGACACTCGGACATCGAGACCAAAGAGGTGCTGGCCGAGGTTCTGCTGGCGGCCAATGTCGCCGATTTGGAGTTCAAGCCGATCAGCGGCGGCATTGAAATGAAGATGGCTCTCGATGACGGTCGCGAAGCAACGACCATTGTAACGACAGCACTTTTGCATAATGAGTAGTTAAGTGGCCTTTTATCTATGTCGATACTTCCTAAGCAGGAAAATGGAAATTAATGGGTCCGATAAGCGAGGACAAAATGAATAAATCGCAAAAAAGACGGAGATTAAGGAAGAAATCAGGGTCGATTTTGGTTCTGGTTCTGCTGGTAGTGTTAGTGAGTCTTATTACCGGAACCGGATTATTGGCTCTGGGTACACAATCCCGTGTTGCCTCGATCAATCAGGTGCAGGACATGATGTCTCGTTCCGCCGCCGATGCAGGTCTGGAACGAGCGGTTCAGGAAATTAATAACGCCGTTCTGGCAAAAACATGGTCCGATAGTGTTCTGCCAATGGCCAGCGATGCCACCCTGCCTTATTCGGAATCTGTCTATTCGGTCAAGACCGAATATGACGCGACAGACGGTTACAGCATCGCCTCAGTTGGAACGAATAAAAATCGCACCCATACCGTCAATGCGACGCTGGGGCTGAGAGGTTTGTTTGAAAACGCGATCCAGTGTCGTGACAGCATTACATTAAAAGCCGGTACAGTGGTCGGAACCATTGATTCAGACATTTCTCTGGACCCGGCCGATTGTGACGATAAAGCGGTTATCGGAACCAACAGCACCGAGGCGGATAAGGTCATTCTGAATTCGGGCGTGGTTGTGGAAGGCGATGTGGTTGTCGGTGTCGGCGGCGATATCGCTACCGTTATCAAGGATCTTGGCGCTACAACGGATGACCAATATGCCATGAGTACAACGGTAGAGTTTCCCCCGGTCTCGCCGCCGTCACTGTTTGGTCCGGATTCGGCTATTTCGATTAACAAAGGTGAGATGACAATCGGTCCCGGCGGAGATTTTCCGGCTGTGGGACGGTTTTCAGGGATTTCAATGAAAAACGGAACAACTTTGCGAGTGATCGGGGACTGCACTCTCTACATTACCGGCGATGTGGGTATGGGGCAAAGCAGCGAGATCATTCTGGACAACAGCAAAAACGCCAAGCTGACCATCTACCTGGACGGCGACTGGGCTTCAGATAACAACTCAGGAATTAATAATGAAACGGAAAAACCGTCCACCTTTCAGTTGTATGGAACAGGTCCGGCTGGACAAGCAATAGACATCAAGGCAAAAAGTGAGTTTTACGGCGTGATCTACGCCCCGAATGCGGACCTGACCATGTTTTCGGGCGGGGATATTTATGGGTCTTTTGTAACCAATAACTTTGAATTAAAAAATCCGGCGAGCTTTCTGTACGATGTCTCTTTGAAGACGATTTCGGTCTTTGACGAGGGCGCGCGGTTTGTGATTAACCGCTGGAACGAACAATAGGACAAGTTTATGATGCTGAATGTATTAAACCGACAAAAAATCGAATTGGCCGGGCTGGATATCGGAAGCTCTGCGGTCAAACTGGTTCGTTTGAACAAAGGCGACGACGGCTATACGCTCATCGCCGCCGCCTCCGAATCGATAGCTTCCTGCCCGGATGACGAAAAACAGCGGCAGCAAAACCGTGTCGATGCGGTCAGAACCTGCCTGCAAAAGGCCGGGTTGAAAAATGGGGACCTCGTCTGCGGCCTTTCAGGGCCGGAGGTTGTGATTCGCGGATTCACATTTCCGCCGCTTCCGGACGGGGCCGTTCAACAGGCGGTTCAAATGGAAGCACAGCAGGTCTGCCCGCTGGATATGAAGCACAGTGTCCTGGATTTTCAACTTATCGAATCGCCGCAGACCGCCTCGGCCGCGGTGGCCGCAAAAGCGACTGTTCGGCAGGGTGTGTTGACGGTGGCAACTGAAAACGCCATCCGCCAACAGACAGAGTTGTTGACTCAGGTTGGGGCCACGGCGGCGATTGTGGATGTCAATGCCTTGGCGATGCTGAATTGTCTAAGTGAACTCGAACAGTTGGATGAGCAGGAAACCGTCGCAGTGATCGATGTCGGTAACGCGATGAGCAATGTTGTGATTTACGGACAGGATGGACTGCCGTTTGTTCGGGATATTAACATGGCCGGCGCGACCATCATTCAGGACATCAGCTGTCAGACGAAACTTCCCGAAGAGCAAATTCGCCGGACATTAACACAGGGACAATCGTCCGACCCACTGGACAGTCAGTTGCTGCTGGCGATGAACAATGCGATGAGGCCTTTGGTCAATGCAATCAACGAAACGCTGAGGTTCTATTCGTTCCAGGAAAAAACCTCCGGTGTTGACCGCATCTTTTTATGCGGCGGCTTTGCATTAATTGAGACATTCGTAGAATTCCTGACCGATGCTGTATCGACTCCGGTGGCTCTGCTGAATCCATTTTCAACCATTCTGTACGACTCGGATGCGGCAACAAACGAATCACTGAAAAAAGACGGTCCGGCATTTGCCGTGGCCGCAGGTCTTGCGATGAGGACACGATAACTATGTTTGCAATTGACTTACTCAAAGGAAAAGGATTGCCTGAAGAAATCGATCTGAAAAGATTACTCCTCAGGATGATACCGATACTGATTCCGATACTGGCCATCACGGTGTTCGGTTCGGTGTATCAGCACAATCGCGCCACATTACGGACGCAGCAGCAGCTCCTGCACAGCAATCAACAGCAGCTTGCGACCCATACGGGCGATGTGGCCGAATATAACAGGATCAATGCGAAGATTAAAGGGATGAAAAAATGCCTCAACGATATTTCCAAGGCGATGGTCTATCGCATCCAGACCTCTGAGGTGCTTGTCGAGTTGGTGCAGGCGCTGCCGGAAAACATTTTCATTTATGAAATGAATCTGGACCGCAGCGCTGCTCAGAAGAAGATTCAGAATCCAGATTCCGGAGAGGTCAAGCAGCAGCTGGTGGTTCGCAGAAAACTAAAGCTGGTTTTGTGTGGACACAATGCGGACCAAAGCGATGCGGCGGTTCACGGCTATGTCAATGCCCTTAAGCAATCGCCGCTGCTGGCTGACTTCTTTACCGAGATCAAACCCTCGGCGAGGCAGCAGGGCGAGGTGGATGGTCGGTCCGCGATTTACTACGAAATTGAATGTGTGCTTCGAGAACAGGGCGAATAATGAAATCAATAATCAAATGCAGTCGATACACAATCGTAACAGCAGCCGTGTGGGCTGTTTCAGTGGTCCTTCTTGGCGGCGGCTATGCCTTGCTCTATGCGCCGCAGCAGGTCATGGCCACTCAGGTAAAAAAACAATGCGCCGAAAGTCAATCAGCACTGGAGCAGGCACAGTTGGTCGCCCGTGACAAGACCAAAGCCATGCAAAAGCAGCAATGTGAAGACATCAACCAACTCATCTCTGGCTTCTCAATACCACAGAATGCGACTACGGAGCTTGTTTTTGAGATCGGACGGATTGCCCAGGAGCTGCGGCTCTCGGAGTTTTCGAGCAAAAATCAAAAAAAGAAAAACTATACAACCGTCGGTAAAAGTACATTCGTCTCCGAGGTTTGGTTAAAGGTGGAGTTTCAGGCGACATTCGAACAATTCGCACAGTTTATCAATCGGCTTGAGTCCCACAACCCTGTTGTCTTTGTCGAGGAGATTTCCTTTCGGCGGGGATCGCAGAGCGACAAGAGCCACAAAATGTCATTACAATTATCCTTTTTGGCAGAGACAAAAACGAAAAACAAAAAAGTGGCATTGGCCACGCACTGATCCACAACCGCCGCGTTCGGAATATGCGGCGAATAGAAAGACAGGGAAAAAACAGTGAGAACAATAGCGATTACAAATCTGAAAGGCGGCTGCGGCAAGACCACCACCTCGGTGAATCTATCGGCGGCGCTGGCCCTGAAGGGCTATCGGACGCTTTTGATCGATCTGGATCCGCAGGGCCATGCAACGCTCGGCTTCGGGGTCATTCCGGAAAATCAAAAGCGAACCATCCATGATGTGATCGTCAATCCGAAGGTTTCCCTGCCAAAGGTTCTGGTTCAGACCAATATATCCAAGCTGCTGCTGGCGCCAAGCAATGTACTGCTCTCCGGTGTCGAGGCCGCATTGATGCAAATGAAAGATCGCGAACATGTCCTGCTGAATCGTCTGCAGCGGTACGAACGGTATTTCGACTACTGCATCATTGATTGTTCACCGTCGCTGAGTTTGCTGACGCTCAACGCGCTGGATGCGGCCACCGAGGTCGTCATCCCGATGCAGACGCATTATTACTCAATCGAAGGCCTCAAGCAGGTGATGGAAACATTGGGTGTGGTCCAAAAACGGTTCAATCCGCTGCTGGACATCCGGGGGATTCTGCTGACCCTGGCCGAAGAGGGAACGGTACTTTGCAGGGATGTCGAAGAGCAGATGCGAGATTATTTTGGCGATTTGGTATTAAAGACTGTGATTCATCGGAATATCCGATTGGCCGAGGCCCCCGGCGCCGGCGAATCGATACTGACCTTTGATGAGAATAATTCAGGCGCAAAAGAATATATGCAATTAGCGGAAGAGATTTGCTATGAGAAAATCCGGCTTACACAAACAGATTTCGTCCATATTTGATGGTGTTCCCGTCCCATCCAACAGTACGCTGACCGAAGAGTCAGAGTCGTCCGAGGAGATGACGGGGCTGCGGACAGAGGACGATCCCCAATCAGATACCCACGAGGCGACAGCGCCGAAATCCTCCGGCCCCTCGCTGGTGCAACGGATGACCGCCGACCCGTCAGACGCGTTAGAGAGCGATCCGATTCCGGTCCTGCAGGTCGGACGGCCAATGCCGCTGTCAAAATCCAAAGCGACATCCAAGTCCACTATGGGGCCGGGGCTTTCAACGCGGATTAAGAAAATGGTTTTTGGTTCCCACTCTTCGCTTGACCCGCATCAGAAAAAAACGGCCACGCTGGTGGGGATTCTCTCATTGGTGTTTGGGGTTGTCATGTTTGTTTCATTGGGAGGCGTTGGCAAGACACACCCCGCCGATGCAGACGCCGCAAGTGGTGATCACCCAAGCCAAAGCCAAGCGACAAAAAAGACAGCACAGCAATGGAAAAACCCCAATCCCCTGCCGCAGAATCTGCGTAACGCAACCTCACCGAAAGTGATTCGTTCGGACGCGCAGCAGGAAGGGACGAGTGCGGAAACCGGAGCGATGGTGGTTAAGGGAATTGTATTCAGTAAAAACAAACCTTCGGCCATTATCAATAATCAGATTCTGTCTGAAGGACAAATTTTCAATGGGGTTACGATTGTCAAAATCACCAAAGAAACCGTTGAATTTGAAGCAAACGAAAAACGCTGGACCCAGCTCGTTCAGCGATAACATCGAACAAACTGCGATATGGATAATAACCGAAAGGAAAAGACAATGAAAATGACAGGAGCATTCAGGAGTGCTGTCCGATACAGTGTGATGCTTGTACTCATCACAGCATCTCAAACAAGTGCCGCTGATGCTGTCAAGCCGGAACTGCTTAGTCCCGTCCAGCAGCGCATGCAGCAGGAAATCAGCATCGATTTCAAGGACACGCCCATTGATGATGTGTTGATGATTATGGCCAAACAGGCCGATGTGGACATCATCAAAAGTCCGAAAGTCATAGGAACCGTGACCGCGACACTGACCGATATTCCGCTGGCCGAGGCCCTGACGAGTATCCTTGAGACGCACGGCTATGCGTTCGTAACGACTGACAATGTCATTCGCGTGGTTCCCAAAGGCGAAATTTTCGATGTCCGTGAAAAGCTCATCAGCCGCGTATTCCGTATTACCTATGCGGATGTCAAAGATGTCGAGGGGGCGCTGAGACAGTTTATTTCTGATCGGGGTGCGATTTCTTCCAATCCCGGCACGAGCAATATTATTGTTACCGACACCGAAAACAAGGTCAAGGCGATCAATTCGTTTATTGAAGAGATTGACCGCATCACCCCGCAAATTCTCGTCGAGGCCCAAATTTATGATGTAACCTCAACGGACAATCTGGATCTGGGCGTCAAGTGGCAGGCCGGAACCCCGACCGACTTTGGCCAGCCGGGAGCAAACCAGACTTGGGGAAATGATTTCGGCACAGTGGGTAATATCGTCGGCGGCATTACCGATACCGCCATCGGCAGTGCGTTTAATTCCGGGATTAGCCATGCTAACACCGAAGGTCTGTTACGCCTCGGTGTCTTAAATGACAGTATCCATATGGACGCAGCCCTGTTTGCCGCACAGGATGATGGTCGGGCTAAACTGCTGGCCAATCCGCGTGTTCTGGTGTTGGATAATGAGCAGGCCGAGATTAAAATTGTAGAAGAAATTCCGTACCAGCAACTCACCGATAGTACCGACGGCGGAAGTGTGGGGACGACGGAGTTCCGTGATGTGGGTGTTGAACTTCGGGTTACGCCGCACCTGACGCGGGACGGGTTGATCCATCTGAAACTCAACCCCAAGTTCAGTACGATCACAGGGAGCGTTAATATTGTTACCGGCGATGGTGGCAATGTTACCCCTCAACCAGTTGTCGCCACTCGTGAGACGACCACCACCGCGCTGATCAAAGATGGGCAGACCGTGGTCATCGGCGGCCTGAAAAAGCAAAAGAAGGTGCAGGAAACCAGCAAGATACCGTTGCTGGGTGATTTGCCGCTGTTAGGGCTGCTGTTTAGGTTTGAAGGCGAAAGCACGGTCAACAGTGAGCTGGTAGTGTTCATTACGCCGCATGTGGTTGAAAACCCCGAACTGACCGCTGAGGAGCAGCAATACCTGGCTGATTCAACTTATGTCAGTCCTTCGCTTCCGGAAACAAAGCTCGGCAACGGCGAAGAATAATTTCAAGATATTGTGAGAGTCCAAAGGCCGGTGTTTCTGATCAGAAACACCGGCCTTTTTTGTAAGAGTTCAAGCTTTAGCTTGTTCTTGACACACTAAAGTGTGAACTCTTACAATCCCGCCACAACCTCTGCACATCGATCACACAAATCAGAATACTCAGCATTCTGCCCGACGCTCGAATAATAATACCAGCACCGTTCGCACTTGGGATGTGAACATTTCCCGGCGGACACCTTGAGTACATCGCCCTTTACGATGCTGACCTCGCTGACAATACACAATGACGCGAATGTTTCGATACCCATATCATTGATAACAGCCAACAATTCATCGTCATCGGTTTCGATGGTGATCGCCGCTTCTTGATTACTTTTGATGATCTGTTCATCCCGCAAGCCCTCCAGCGACTTGAGAACCTCATCCCGTAACGCCATAATACGGTCCCACTTAGCCGCATTGGCCGTCGGGTCAATCACTTTGTCAGCAACCGGCATCGAAACCAGATGCACCGTATCAACATCCTCGCTCTTATATTCAATCGCCGCCCACGCTTCTTCGGCGGTATGAGCCAACACCGGCGCCAGCATTCGCACCAGTGCATCAAGGATACTGTACATCACGGTCTGTCCGCTGCGGCGACCCACACTGTCGGTCGCGTCGCAATACATCCGGTCCTTGAGAACATCCATATAGATACTGCTCATCTCAATCGTACAGAAATTATAGATTTTCGTAAACACACGATGAAATGCGAAATTATCATATGCCTGATGCACCTCAGTAATCAGCGTATTCAACTTTTCCACGGCCCACTGATCGATCAGCGGCATATCCTTATAATCCACCGATATTTCAGCCGGAACAAAACCGCTAATATTGCTCATCAGATACCGCAGCGTATTGCGAATCTTTCGATACGCATCCTGCAGCCGCCCGATCAGTTCGTCGCTGCACCGCATATCCTCCTGATAGTTCACGCTGGACACCCACAGCCGCAGAATATCAGCACCGTATTTTTCCACCTCTTCCAACGCACTGACATAGTTACCCGCCGACTTGGACTGCTTCATTCCTTTGTCATCGACAGTAAAGCCGTGCGTCAGCACCGTCTTAAATGGCGGTTTACCTGTGGCCCCCAAAGCGGGCAACAGCGAAAGCTGGAACCAGCCGCGATGCTGATCGGACCCTTCCAGATACAAATCGACCGGCACCTCATACCCCGCCATTTCGATCACGCTGTGCCAACTGCACCCGGACTCAAACCACACATCAAAGATGTTTTCTTCTTTTGTCAAATCGTCCCAGCTAAAGCCATCGGGCAATTGGAAATCGTCGCCGAGGATTTCTTTTGGTGAATCGGTAAACCAGCAGTTTGACCCTTTTTGCCCAACATACTTTGCGACCGCCATGGCGGACTCTTTCGTCAACAAGGCATCACAGTTGCTATTAATGAATGTAGGAATCGGCAGCCCCCATGACCGCTGGCGGCTGATACACCAGTCCGGCCGCGATTCCAGCATCCCCTGGATCCGCTTTTGACCCCAATCAGGAATCCACTTAACATCGTCGATTTGCTCCAGCGCCATATTCCGCAAGCTCTTATTGCCGAATTTTTCAATGTCCCTGTCCACACCGACAAACCATTGTTCCGTCGCCCGAAAGATCACTGGCATCTTGCTCCGCCAGCAATGCGGATAACTATGCAGCAGGTCGGCTTCGTGTACCAGTAGCCCTAACTTTCGCAGATGTTCGTTGACTTCGGCGCTTACTTTCAAGACACTCTTGCCGCGCAGCCATTCGGGAACGGTCTCATCATAACAACCATTATCCATCACCGGCGAATAGACTGCCAGCCCGTACCGCATTCCCTCCATATAGTCCTCGGTCCCGTGGCCGGGCGCGATATGGACAATGCCCGTGCCGTCCTCGGTCGTTACATATTCAGCATTGATAGCAAAATACGCATCTCTGTCCGTCGGATTTTCCTCAATATATGGATGCACATAACGCAACCGTTCAAGTGCGGTTCCCTTAACCGATTCGCTAACCGAATACTGCCCCTCTTCCAGCCCCGCCGCGGCGACAACCGCTTCAAGCCGTTCGGCGCAGATAATCGATGTGAATTTTGTACCGTCCTTGTCGTATGTCAGGCCGACATACTCCAGCCTAGGATGCATCGCCACCGCTAAGTTCGCCGCCAGCGTCCACGGTGTAGTCGTCCAGATCATAAAGCAAACTTTGGTGTCGCCTGGGGCCAGTCCCATTTCGCAAATTTTCGCCGCGCTGTCATCGTCCATCGGAAAATTAACATAAATACTGGACGAGGTAACATCTTCGTATTCGAGTTCCGCATCCGCCAACGCCGTCTCACACCCAATCGACCAATGAATCGGCTTGAGCTGCTTATAAACCAGCCCATTACCGACCAACTCGGCGAAAATCTCTAAAATCCCCTGCTCATACTGCGGCTTCAGCGTCAGATACGGATTCTTAAAATCACCAAACACCCCCAGCGCCTTAAACTGCTTGGTCTGATGCTTGACGAATTTCGAGGCGTATTTCTGGCATTGTTTGCGTATTTCCGGCTTGGACATCGACTTGGCCCGCTCGCCCAGTTCCGCCATCACCTTGACCTCAATCGGCAGGCCGTGGCAGTCCCAACCCGGTACATACGGCGCCTTGTGGCCAGTCATCGTCTTGTACTTGACGACAAAATCCTTGAGTACCTTGTTAATGACATGGCCCATATGAATATCGCCATTGGCATACGGCGGGCCGTCGTGCAGCAGATACAGCGGCGACCCCTCACGGGCGGCGAGTATCTCAGTATAAATATCCCGCTTTTCCCACGCCTTGCGCTGTTGCGGCTCCCGCTGAGTTAAGTTCGCCTTCATCGCAAAACCCGTCTTTGGCAGGTTCAGCGTACCCCGATATCCCTTTTTCTTGTCCTTATCCGACATTTCGTATCCTTTAGCTGAAATTCAAAGCGGCTATCCTACGCCCAAACCCCCATTTTGTCAAGCCAACATTAAGCAACGGGTGGCACGATCAAGCTCTGCTTGGCCGTGTGAGGCACACAAGCCAAATACAATAACATTGAACATTTTGCCTAAAACATTTAACATAGCCACATGAGTTTAGAGGCGGAAATCAAGCAAAAGGCCCTCGATCTTGGCTTCGATGCGGCGGGCATTACCACAGCTGAGCCGGTGGATGCGGCCCATTCGGAGTATTTCCGAAAATGGCTGGATGACGGATGCGCCGCGGAAATGGACTATATGCACCGCAATATCGACAAACGCTTTGATCCGGGCCAATTGCTCAAAGGCGCAAAGTCGATTATCTGCGTGGCCCTGAACTATCGCCCTGCCACTGATGAACTGCTGGAAAATCCACCTGTCCGCATCGCCCGGTTTGCTCAATACGAAGACTATCACCCCTTCATTAAAGACCGGCTCTTCCAACTGGCCGAATTCACAAAAGCGGAGCGGCGCGAGCCGCCCGATGGCGACTCAAAACATGCCCGCGCGGATCAAATAAAATTCAAGGCCTGCATCGATTCAGTCCCTTTGGCCGAACGCGCCTTGGCCCAACGGGCCGGATTGGGTTTCATCGGGCGAAACCGTATGCTCATACACCCTGAACTCGGCAGCCAAATCCTGCTGGGTGAATTGATGACCACGCTCCAACTTCAGCCGGACGAACCCTTCGATCAAATTTCCTGCGGCGACTGCGGCCGCTGCATCCGCGCCTGCCCGACCGGGGCCTTGAACTTCGACGGCTCCTTCGATGCCCGCAAGTGCATCAGCTACCAAACCATCGAGGCCCCTACAAAAGCGGAGCAGCCCGATGGCGACTCGAAAGATGCCCGCGCTGGCAGTTACATCTTCGGCTGCGATGAATGCATTCTCGCCTGTCCGCACGAACTGAACGCTCCGGCACGGAAAAATGCCGATTTTCAATTCCACCCCGAATGGCAAGACCTGACCCCCGACCAAATCCAAACCATGACCGCCGACGAATTCCAAAAAATCTTCGCCGACTCCGGTTTTATTCGACTGGGTCTCGACAGATTAAAAAGAAATGTGCGGGGAAATAGGGTGGGGTAGAAAACAGATTGCACAAAAAAACGGCGGCGTGAGAGAGGGGGCATCGCGCCGCAGTGCTTTTCACAAAAGAGTTGTTTTGGGGGGTACGCCTATTCTGTATCCTTGCTGCATTTCTCACAGGTACAGTCCTTGCCGCATTCCGGTTTTGGTGCGGGCTTTTTATCCTTATCACAGGTTCCGGATTGGCCGCATGTCGGCTCCGGCTCTGGTTCCGGTTCCGGTTTCGGCGCCGGTTTTGGCTTGGTGCATCCGCCGCCGCAAAGATACTCAACATCGACGGTCAATGCCGCGTCGTCTTTATCTTTATCGCAGGGGCCGCCGCACGCGAAAACCGCGCTGGTGCTAAAGATCATCATTAAGGCCAACAACAGTGTAATCGTTTTCATGGTTCTTCCCTTTCAGTCTGTTTTCAAAAGCTCGCATTATAGTCTATTTAACAACCATACGCCCGGTATCGGCGGTTTGTTTGAAAGAATAAAAATATTTTCGCATAATTCAAACCGATGATTATTTATGGGAATTGGACAGTGTTTGGGCAAAAATACACCTTATTGCGGCTCTATGCTATTTTTGTGGCCTTTCAGAGTATTATGAAGCATTTGAAAATGTCGCTCTGTTTCGGTGGACAGAAACTCTAATGTCTCCTGAATCTCCTGACCGTCGCCGGAGAGAATCTCAAAAAAGTTCTTCTCAAGCAGCGCCTCTTCAAGCTTCATCGCCAATGACAGGGCATTGATCAACTCAAAATCCGGTTCGGCGGCTCGGTCGGTCAACCCGTTTACATAATTGATCGAAAACTGAACCGCATCGATCGAAAATCGTTCGACAATGACCATCGCGGAATCTTCCTGCAGCAGGGTTCTGATCTTGTTCAGACACGCGGCATGCTTGAGTTCTTCCCGAGCGAGATCGGCCCAGAAGTTGGTGCCGTCATCAAACCGCGTCGAATACGCTCGATACAGTCGCGCAATGGCTTGCTCGTGCTCCGAAAGCGTCTTCAACAAAGCATCGGGATCCCTCGCAGTTCTGTACTCCACGATTACCCTCTCAATTAATACAATCTATACCGTTGGCAAATTACCGAGGAATTCAGTCTTGGGCAGTGTGCCGACCAGCGGTCGGGCGTATTCGAGAAACGCCTCGGTCATGCCGTTGCCGTCGGCGTTGATGAACTCATCCGGAACGCTCTTGGTATGCTCGGCGACATTGGCCAGATCGGTGCGGAAGTATTCCACGCCGTAGTCGGCGCCGTTGCCGGTTCGCTTCATCGCGACCGAGCCGTTGTCATATTTCAGCGACATTCGGACCGCCTGTCGTCCGCATTCGGCGGCTTCTTCGGCATCCGTTTCGGACTGTAAGCCCGCAAAGCTGCGTTGCAGATAGCCGAATGTATCGGCGCGGACCCGTTTGATCTTCAGGTTACTCTTGATCTGGCCGGACAGGAAGTCCGCTAGGGCGCCGCTGCCGGAGAGCTGCACATTGCCGTGTGCGTCGCGTTCGGCGTTTTCAGTCATCTTTTCGGCCCAGGTAACACCGTCAACATCGCCGATGCCCTCACTGACGGCGATCACGCAGCGGCCATACTTTGTATAGCACGCGTCGACTTCGGCCAGAAATTTGTCCATCGGGATGGGTCGTTCGGGAATATAGATCAAATGCGGTCCATCGTCGTCGCGCTGTTTGGCCAGTGCGGCGGCCCCGGTCAAAAAGCCCGCGTGCCGACCCATGATGACATCGATCTTAACACCCGACAAAGCCCGGTTGTCCAGATCATCGCCCATCAATGCACAGGCCACAAACTTACCCGCCGTGCCAAAGCCGGGGCAGTGGTCAGTAACGAGCAGGTCGTTGTCAACGGTTTTGGGGATATGGAAGGCCTTGAAGTTGTAGCCGGTCTTCATTGCCATCTCGTTAATGAGGTAGCAGGTGTTGGCCGAATCGTTGCCGCCGATCCCGCTGGCAGTATTCCGCATCCGGTTTGTCCCGGCTGGAACCCAGCGCTGCCGATGGCGAAAAAGAAACTCTCTGGAGCGTTTCGATGGATAACTTCCGCAAATCGATGAACTTTTCCGCAACGATACCGGCCACCGCATGAACGCCGCCATAGACATTTTCGATTTCTTTGTGCTTGCACGCTTCGCCGATGACGCCGACGAGCGAGGCATTGATCACGCCGGTTGGCCCGCCGGATTGACTGACAATTGCATTTGCCATGATTTTGTTGACCTTTCGTGTCTTTTCAGTATTAGTTATTGCTTCAATTTTGGACTTTTCGCGACCAGTGATTATACACCGCCAACGGAAAAAAACAAGGAACAAATAGGGTTGATCCATTTGAAGAACAGTTCGATCTTCCAACGGCATTTGTAAAGCCGTGCGATGGTCAATGCGTCCAGAGTAAAGTTGTTTGTCAGAAATGCAAATTTCTTGTTTGTGTCCAAACCAAAAACAATTCGAAATGATTGACGATTGGGAGGCAGAGAGAATTATTGATATGGCCCAAATGAATGAAGAGCAAGCTATATCAAACGAGTAATCAGTTGATTGAGCGGATTATTAATACTCAAGATACAACTGCGGAACACCATTGCACTACACTCACTGTTGCTTCATCTGGCAAGCAATGGCTGGATATCGCATTTCATCTTTATCTTAGCGCATCACCCAGGTTTGTTTGATTTCTTTCATTGTTACGGCATTCCGGAGTTTCGGGTCGCCGGCAACAGCGTACTTGAGTTGCAGAGTTTTCTGCAGGAAGATTTTTTGGGGGTTTCCGTCTTCGTCCTTGAGTTCAGGGTCTTCCACGACAGCGGTTTCGTTACTCAGGCCGCCGACAAACAAACAGATCTGTCTGGCCTTGGGATCGAAGTCCAGCCAGATGATGGCGAAATCGCGAGTGTTGTCGGTGCCGCGACCAACACGATGATCCTTAAAATCAAGTGATTCTAAAAACGGGTAGCTGCCCTGATGTTTTCGTTTAACCGCATTAAAAACCGCGATAGGAACCTGTTTGTCCGCGTCAACAACCTGGAATGTATCTGTGATCAATCGGCACAGGGGGTAAAATTCCACTTCATCAAGCGAGGTTTCGTTCGTTATGCTCAGGATAATGTACCAAAACCGCTGCGGCTTTGCCTGATTTGGCAGTTGCAGCGAGATCTGCTGCGGTGCGGAATAATCAATATCCAGCGTCCACTGACTGGCTTTTTGCACAACTTTCGGCTCCGGATACCCCGCAGCAACCGCCGAAATCGTCAGCACAGACACCATTAAATAGAAGACAAATCGAGTTTTCATAAGAAAATCCCCTTGTTATGATTGCCAAATGTTTTTATAGTACGGTGTATTTTACAATAAATCAGCCCCCGGGTAAAGCAATTTCTGTTACCTGATGCGGCATAGCTGTCTTTTTGCTATTCCAAGCCAAATAGCGTCAATGGCGCTATTCAAAAGAAAAGATTCGGGTGGCCTGTGGCCGATGAACAAAAAATCCTGTTGAAACAGATTGCAAGTGATATCGCTGAGATAGTGGAGCTGTTTGACCCCGAAGAATGCCGCCAAATCTTCGATTCTCTGGGTAAATCCGAGGCGGCCGAAGTTTTTGAGAAGGTCGATGAGGCGACCCGTGCGGAGTTGTTTGACCTGTTCGCCGACGATGAACTGGTCGATTTAATCAGCGAGCTTGATCCCGATGACGCAGCGGATGTGCTGGCCGAACTGGATCAGGAGGAGAGCCGGGAGGTTCTGGAGGGGCTGGATTCCGAAAACGCCGAGCAAATTAAGGAGTTGATGGTCTATTCGGAGGACTCCGCCGGCGGCATTATGGACCCAACGGTGCTTTCAGTGGATGAAAACGCCTCTGCGAACGAGGTGATCAAACGCATTCGCGATGCGGAGGTCGATGAGGACTTTTACAGCATTTTTGTTGTAGACAAAAACAGGCGATTTCTTGGCGATGTTCGAATTCGCCTTTTGATTACCTGTCCCGCGGACACCCTTATTCGCACCCTTATCGACACCGATGCGGTTTTTGTTAATGTTGACGACGACCAGGAGGAAGTTCGTAATTTATTTAAGAAAAATGACTTAATGGTTGCTCCGGTGCTGGATGACCAGAAAAAACTCGTCGGACGCATTACGGCGGATCGCGTGATTGAAGTGGCTGAAGAAGAGGCCGCCGAGGATATGCTCGCGATGGCCGGTACCGATGCGACGGAACTGGAAACTTTCTCGGTGTTCAATGCCGCTCGCGTTCGTATGACCTGGCTGCTGCCCTGTCTGGCCGGAACGGCGGTAACGGCAATACTCGGGTTCTTATTCAAGAATTGGTTCACTTCGGACGGCCAGCTCCATGTTTTTCTGGTTGCGGTCCTTTTTTCGCCGATGATTGCGGCGATCAGCGGAAATGCCGGACTTCAGACATCCGCCATCGTTATCTGCGGGCTTGCGACGGGCGACCTGGCGGCCCTGAAAATGAGCCAGGTGTTTATGCGCGAGGCCCGAATCGCACTTTTGGTCGCTCTTTGCTGCGGTGTCATCGGCGGCGGGATTTGCTCATTATTGCCGTCCTTTTTCGCTAATCATGCACCGAAAGCGGCCCCGAATGTAATAGAGGTATCATCGCCGGCAGCAATTGCGGTTGAAACCGCGGATCAGCCAATTAGTTTATTGGCGAACAAAGAGCAGGTGCGGCTGGCCGTTGCGTTCGGGATTGCGATGTTTTCGGCCATTATGATTTCCACATCGCTGGGCCTTTTGTTGCCGTTTTTGTTCCGGAATATCGGCCTCGACCCGGCGATTAGTGCCGGACCGATAGTAACAACCGCCAATGACTCAATCAGTGTTTCCATTTACCTGCTTTTGGCGTTGACACTGACTTAATAGGCCAAAAAGTACCGACATTTTATCACCCACACCGGCTTAAAATCTGTTGTTAGACAAAAAGGACAGACCTGAACATTGACAGAAAGTGTTCAATACCTGTATAATGGTGAAGTGATAATTTGCCTTGTTGTTCATTTTCTGTCGTTACGCATTTATCATATAGTAGATTTATTATAGCTTGTATTGAAATAGGAGTTTTTTATGGAAGCCCAGCCCTTGAATGAGCCTGTTGAGATAAATACTCATAAACCGCCTGAGATCGAGAAGCTGTTCCGTGTGGTCATCAAATCGGATGCCAGTGATCTTCACCTAAAGGTGGGGTTGCCCCCGAAAATTCGCATCCATAGCAAGCTCAAAAATACAACGGGCGACCCCATGACCGAAAAAAAGATCGAAAAACTTGTCTTTGAGATCATGAGCGAGAAGCAAAAGCAATTTTTTCAGGATAACGGGGCTTTGGACTTTGCGTATCAGGTGGGCGATATGGATCGTTTCCGTATCAATGTTTTTCGTCAGCGTAGTTTCGTTAGTATGGCCGCGCGCCGGATCAGTGGAAGTATTCCGCCGTTTGAATCGCTTCATGTTCCCCCTATTATCGAGAAGATAGCCGAGGCCCATGACGGGTTGATCCTGGTAACCGGGCCGACGGGGTCGGGAAAAAGCACGACAATCGCCTCAATGATCGACCATATCAATCGAAACCGGGCCTGCCACATTGTAACGATCGAAGACCCTCTTGAATTTTTACATATGGACAAAAAAGCGATTGTTTCTCAGCGCGAAATCGGCATTGATGTACCTGATTTTGAAAGTGCGCTGCGGTCGCTGATGCGACAGGACCCGGATGTGGTTCTGGTGGGTGAAATTCGCGACCACGAAACACTAACGGCAGCGATGAAAGCGGCGGAAACCGGTCATCTGGTATTCGGAACACTGCACTCGAACAACTGTGCCCAGACGATACAGCGAATCCTCGATATGTTCCCGCAGGAAGAACGAGAGTTGACGCGGCAGACATTCGCGATGACAATTCGCGCGGTGATCAGTCAGAATTTACTCCCCGGAATCCGTCCGGATGTCAAACGACTGCCGGCCATTGAAATTATGATCAATACACCAATTGTCCGAAAGCTTATCAGCGAAGAACGGGAAGCGGATCTTCCGTCCGCGATTCGGGCCGGACAACACGAGGGAATGCAGGACTTTACCGACAGCTTGCACAAACTCGTCGAGGAAGAATATATTGACCTGAAAATTGCGTATGAATACGCCCCGAATATTGAAGAATTGAAAATGGCCCTAAAGGGGATTCGTTCCACGGCCAGTGGTATTTTATGATGAGCGATCTGCAAAAACAAAAATTAGGGAGAGCGTGAATGCCGAATGAATTAATCGCCGCTGTGGAATACGGCGGATACATTTCATTGCCGAAGTTGTTACTGTTTGTTCTGGCTTTTGCCGCTTGGGCGCCGTTGGTGGGCTGGGTCTATACCGATGCCCAGTCAGTTCGGACAAACGCACTGGTGTGGACGCTGGTGATCGCAGCTTCCGGGCCGATTACATTTTTTCTCTGGCTTGTGATTCCCGCATTTTTTATTGGACTGCTGTTTTATCTCATTGTGGTCGCCGGCATAACACTGGCCTATGTAACCCATCGTAACGCGATGGTGGCCGATTTTGAAAAGGTGTTGTCTGCCGATCACCTTCGCGGCCTTTTCAGCGACCCGCATAAGAAGATCGGACAAGCGGGACACGGTATTACTTTTATCACCGCCAATGGCAACGAAGTCCCGCTTCCCGAACCCAAAAGCGCCGAATTGGAGGGGTTCATCGTAACCTGCGACCTGATCGATGACGCAAACTGGAATCGGGCTGATAGTATCCGCCTGGTGCCTCAAAAAGACGAATACGCCGTGATCTATGAGATTGATGGAATACAATCTAAACAGGATCCCAGATCACACGAAGAGGTCAACTATTTTTCCCACTACGCCAAACAGCTCGCGTCTTTGGAGGTCGAGGAAAAAAGAAAGCCGCAAAGGGGGCAGTTTACAACACTTTTCCCTGACCAGGAACGCATTGAGTGGGAAGTTGTTACCTCCGGATCCACGGCTGGCGAGCAGATCATAATCAAAAGGGCCTCGGCATTGCTGTCGCGGAAGATTGAGGACTTGGGTCTGAATGAAAACCAGCTTGACGCAATTAAGAGTTTACGAGACCTCAAGGAGGGGCTGGTTCTTATTACCGGTCCGAAGAAAAGCGGCTTGACCACTACTTTTTACACCCTGCTGGGCAATCACGATCCATTTATGAACAATATCAACACGCTGGAAAAAAATCCGTCGGCACAACTTCAAAATATCACCCAGTTTACATACAGTTTGACCGACACCGGAACCACCACATTTTCCCGCCGACTCCAAAGTGTGTTTCGAAAAGGCCCGGATATCGTCGGGGTGGCCGACTGCCAAGACGCTCAAACCGCCCAGCTTGCCAGTGCGGGCGCCAAAGACGGCCGGGTTGTTTATGTCGTTCTGGAAGCGGCCAGTGTCAATGAGGCCATGGCTAAATGGTTAAAACTCGTTGCCGACAAGAACCTGATTGCCGACTCACTCGTGGCTGTCATCAATCAGCGACTGGTTCGGAAACTATGCAAAGAGTGCCGCCAGTCGTACCAGCCCAATCCGGCACTGTTTAAGAAATTTAATATCCCGCCTGAAGAAGCAACAAACTTTTATCGCCCCGGCGAAATTGAATACGATAAGCATGGCAAGCCCATTGTCTGTGAGAACTGTCAGGGGACGGGTTTCTTTGGGCGGATTGGATTGTTTGAGACAATCCGTATCGAGGATAAACTAAAGGGGGTTATCCGAAAAGCAACGGCGGCGAAAGAAATCGCCTTGGCATTTCGTCGTTCAGGAATGCTGTATGTGCAGGAGCAGTCAATCAAGAAAGTGGCTGCGGGAGAGACTTCTATTAACGAAGTGATACGCAACTTTTCAAAAAAATCCTGAGAGAAGATTTATTTAGAACTGGAGTTCGTTATATGGCATTGGCAATCGTTATTTTGGTTCTGTTATTAACCTTGTCGTTTTTCTATCTGAAATGTTCGCTGATGCAGTCGCTGTCGATGCTGTGGTCAGCGGTCATCGCAACGATCATTGCTTTTAGTTTTTATGAAGCGGCGGCCCAGCAGTTCCTGACGCGCGGATACGGTTTGGATTGGGCGCAGTTCGGCTGCTTTCTGGCAGTGTACATCATCAGTTTTGCTCTGTTGAGGACGGCTCTGGACTATGTGGTGCCCATGAAAATTGACCTGGGCGACCCCGTTAAAATCGTAGCGGCTGTTGTCTGCGGCTTGCTGACGGGAGTGATTTTCTCCGGCAATCTGCTGGTGGCCATGGGACTCTTGCCATCGCAGGGAAAAATATTTTACAGCCGATTTGATCCGGATGCACCCGTCGCCCTGAGACAGCCCCGAACGCCCGCCCTGAAGACCGATGGTTTTGTAACCGGTCTGTACAGTCGGATCAGTTCCGGGTCGATGAGTTCCGGCCAAAGTTTTGGCGTTCTTCACGCGGATTACCTGGCCCAAATCCATCTCAACAAACTGAAAACAAAGGATCAGGTTTTGACGGTTTGCTCTCAGGATGCGTTGATTCTGCCTCGGGACAAAAACCAAAAACCAATCCGCCGGCAAACCACCGCCGAGGGTAAAGAAATAATGATCGTCCGGGCAGGCATCCGGGCACGGAAAATAACAGACGGCGGTGCGAATAACGCCTCCGGCAAAATCGCGTTTTTTCCGGCTCAAATCCGCTTGATCGTCAAAGAAGCGAATGTTGCGGCTCACCCCTTGGCCCAAACCGCAACAGCGATCTATCCTATCGGGCTTTGGAAGAGCGGGAAAGTGATAGAATGGGAATTGAACGAAATTGTCACACCGGATTCCAAGGGGATCAGAGACAGAGTTTACTGGATGGATGTAGCTTTTCAGGACCCGAAAGGCAAAAAGCCGGTCCTGCTGGAGTTCAAACAAAATGCGGTCGTTGACTTATCGCCCTATGAAGTGGTTAAAAACACGCCGGAAATCGAACAAGCTCTAAACGATGAGGGCCAGAAAAAAGGATCGCCTTAGTACGACAGCGCGATTTCTTCCAAATCTACCTGCATGAGGTGTTCCAGGTAGAGATCGAGATCTTTAACCGTAAATTGGTCCAGAAAATCCTGTCTTGCGGTTCTGTTGATGTCCATAATGCAATCGATAATCTCGTACTTGCTCATCCAGTGCGGCTCCGTAAACGAATCTCGTTGGCTTCTATAACATTAGTATGCATATCGGGTGTTACGGTCTTTTTTCTTGAATCGCCGGAAAGCAAAAACAGCGGCGGCGATTTTCCCGACAGACACAACATCTATTACAGAAACACCCGGAAGATACATAATGTTGAAGTCGTGATTTTCAGGTGCAAAAGGAGTCCAATAATAACACGAAACAAGAACGATAAATGACAGGACGCTCTTGATAAAAAAATTATTTTTTTGAATATAATCGATTCTATTGACCTGTTCGATGCTGAAATTGAAAGATAATCTGTTTAATGCAAGGCGCTGGCGGAATCAGCCCAAGCTGAAGCTGTGGCGGTACGCCGGACTGATGCTGACCTATCGGTGCTCAGCGGCGTGTCGATTCTGCTACTACCATTGCAGCCCGCAGGCATCGGGGCTGATGCCCGTGGAAACGGCCATCCAGTCGTGGGAAGGGCTTATTCGTTTGGCTGGGGACAACGCAAAGGTCCATATTACCGGCGGCGAACCATTTTTGTATTTTGACCGCCTGGCTCAAATTCTTAAACACCTCTCGCGGCTGGGATTGACGCCGCCGGATTCAATTGAAACCAATGCCGGCGTTTGGAACAGCGATAGTGAATTGCGGGATCAGCTTTGCTTTTTGGATGACTGCGGGGTGGACCGTCTCAAGGTCAGTTGGGACGCTTTTCACGAAGAATTCGTCGAGATTGAAAAAGTTCAGCGATTTATTCACATTGCGCGTGAGATGTTGGGTTCCCATCGCGTCTTGGTTCGCTGGGAAAAACATCTGGATCGGCCAACAGGGATTCACCAACAGGGGCCGGATGAAAAAAAAACGACTCTGCTGGCGGCCCTTGACGCGGATTCCTGCCGATTTACCGGTCGGGCCGCCGAGGCATTGGCACCGCTTGTTGCTGCGCATCCGGCATCGGATTTTCAGGGCCGACATTGCCAAAAGGCACTGTTGGGATCCAAAGGGGTACATATTGACCCGTATGGGAATGTTTTTAACGGCCAGTGCAGCGGAATGGTCATTGGGAATGTTAACCAGATGCCTTTGGATGTTCTTTGGCAGACATTCGAGCCGGATCGAGCGGATTTTTGGACAGTGTTATACGAAAAAGGGCCATTCGGGCTTTTGGAGCGGGCCTTGAGCGATGGTTTTCGCCCACGGGACACATATGCCTCCAAATGCCATCTTTGTACGGATATTCGGCGTTTTTTCTTTGACAAAGGAAATTATTCGACGATAATCGGCCCCCATGACTGTTATGGAAACAATGATTCCCGGACTGGAGGATGTCCTTGACCGGTAGTGGAATGACGAATTATGATACGATCCTTGGACGTATGGTCGTTGACCTGTCCCTGTGTACGGAGACAGAGGTGCGACACTGCATCGAAGAAAAGAAGTCCCATTCCCCCGAAGACCCCATAACGCTTGAGCAAATTCTTCTCGATAAGCAGTTCGTTACAAACACCCAGCTTGGACGGATGCGGACGCTGATCCGGGAAAGCAAGGATGTTTCCAACCAGATTCCCGGCTATAAAATTCTTGGCAAACTTGGGTCCGGCGCCATGGCCGTTGTCTATAAGGCCAAACAAATTTCTCTGGATCGCACTGTCGCCATTAAGGTGCTGCCTAAAAAGTTTGTGCAAAAGGCCGATTATGTCGAACGGTTTTATAAAGAAGGACGGCTGGCGGCCAAGATGAACCACAACAACATCGTTCAGGCGATTGATGTCGGCGAAGTGGGAGGCCTGTACTACTTTGTGATGGAGTTCGTCGAGGGCAAAACGCTTCACGATGATCTGTCCAAGGGGAAAATTTTCGGTGAAGATGAAGCCATCGATCTGATTCTGCAGCTTATCAGCGCGCTTGGGCATGCTCATTCCATGGGCCTGGTCCACCGGGATGTCAAGCCCAAGAACATCATGCTCAACAAGGACAATGTGGTTAAACTGGCCGATATGGGGCTGGCCCGCGAAACATCAGACATCAAAGCCGCCAAGCATGAACAAGGCAAGGCGTTTGGAACCCCCTATTATATCGCACCGGAGCAAATTCGCGGACTGATGGATATTGACGGACGAGCCGATATTTACGCCCTGGGAGCAACCCTGTTCCACATGGTCACCGGCCGCGTCCCTTTCGAGGCCGGCTCGCCGTCGGAGGTAATGAAAAAGCATCTGAAAGAACCCCTGACGCCGCCGGACCACATCAACACCGCCTTAACGGCCGGGATGGCCGAAGTGATTGAGGTAATGATGGCCAAAAACAGGGACCAACGGTACGCGACGATGGCCGAAGTCATGGATGATTTGAAAGCTGTGCGACAAGGCCACCCGCCGTTGATGGCCAGACAGAAGTTTAATGTCAAGTCCCTCGAAGAACTGGAAGAGGGAATGATACTGGGAACGACCGATGACGGCGAACAAAAAATCTACACCGCCGAAGCAATCGCCACTTATCGCCTGTGGGTCATCGTTCTCGGCGCCCTGTCGGCCCTGATGGCACTGGCTGTTTTGTTTATGCTGACACGCTGACCCACAATGACACCGACCACAGCAAACGAATCCGGGCCTGTCTGACAAAAAACAAAATCGCGGTTCAACCATAAAATGACCCTTAGCGGCTGGACGCTCGACACCCGAGGCGAACCATTTGCAAGAACCGTTGTGTTCACCCTGTGCGGTATCTGTGCTGGGGCATGAAAAAGGCGTTTAACGGCAACGGTTCCTGTTTGTTAAACAGTTGCAAAAGGAGCTGGAGGGGGATAGGATTGAAATGGACTTTACCGTTGGGACTATGAATCGAAAGGCAATGATGAGCAATGACCTGATCCAATTGGCTCAAGAGGCGATGCGGCTGGAGTATAATGTTAGTAAGCTGTATATGATTTTTCGCGATGCCTATCCGGATGACGCAGCGTTTTGGTGGCAGCTTGTGATTGAAGAAAGTAACCATGCGGCACTCATCAAGAGCGGGTTGGAGTATTTTATGCCGTCAGAGATTTTCCCGGTTGAGATGCTGGCTTCGATGGAAGAGTTGCAGGGAGCCAATAAGGAATTAGAGTCTCTGCTTGAAAAATATGTGGCGGATACACCTTCGAGAGAGGCGGCGTTTAATGTGGCTTTGAAGATAGAGATGTCGGCGGGCGAGATACACTTCCAAAAAGCAATGGCCAAATCCACGGATTCAAAAGTGTTGGCGATCTTCCAGCGGCTCAATCAGGACGACAAAGACCACGCCAAACGAATCCGGGCATATATGAAGGAAAACCAAATCGCGATTCAGAGTTGAAGCGGGCAACCTATGGGCTGTTAGGATCGGCGGCAATCCGCTCCAGACGCTGTTGGAAATTATCGATGTTCCTCTCGACATTATACCTTGCCATGGTAGCCGACATAGCGCTTAGATTTACAAGACATTCCAATACCCGAAGATTTTTTTCACGCTTGGATGAGTCAAGATAAGATTTTGGTTTTTCATATGGGACGACAAATGGACTCGTGGCTTCAGGGAAACGCTTCTCCGAAGGTAACGGATAGGGTCCCATAGGAGATATTGGTATGGGTTCCAGCCCGCGTTCGGTTTCAATCAGAGTCAGACAATTCTCCAGGTGACGCTTCAACCAACCCATTGCATATGACGAATCAGTGCAGATTTGATTTTGTCGTTCAATGGCCTCGGTCAGATCCATGACATAGACCTCGGGTGCGATATGCTGAGGAACTCTGTCGATGACCAATGTGTTGACCTTGTACATCAGGACCATCAGAGCGATGACAAACAGGGCCATTACGGTGATGAGCAGGTCTTTTGATTTTATCTTCATACTTATGACTCCCTTCTAAGTGAAATATTCGTCAGCTGGAAGCTGGCGCTACAATTAGAATACAATGGATGCGTAGCCAACGGATTCTTCGCTGGTTTCGTTGAACTTTGCTTTCATGATGTCATTGCTGGTGGTGTGTCCGAGGAGGATGCCGCGGTCGCGGCCGATGGCTTTCACCGCTGCGACGAGAGTTGCCACTGCTGCCGGGCCGCAGGCGTTATTTTTATCGAGGGCCGATTTGAGCAATTGCTCGGCATCCATTTTCAGGGCCAGATCGATAAACTCCATATCATTGACTTCCCGTGCCCACTTCAGCGCGGCCGCTCCTGTTCCTTCCGGGCAAAAGCCATAACGAGGACCGTAGTGGGTCAGGTCGGTCGAGGCGATGCAGACGATTTTTTTGTCCGTTTGTGCGCTGATCAATTCACCAACACGCATCCCGAAATCGGGGTCAAAATCGGCGACTGGAATGAGAATGGGTACGATTTGGGCATTGCCAAACAGGTGCTGGATGAACGGCACCTGCACTTCGATACTGTGTTCGCCGTGATGAGCTTCCGTCTCGGCAGTCGCCCCGGCGGTAACAATCCGGGCGGCCAGTTCGCTGTCAATCGCGACATTGCCCAGCGGAGTCCGCCAACCCTCACTGTCATCGACAACCGCTCCACCGCCGAAATATCGATGTGCGGCGCCAAAGATGATAAAGGTATCCACCTCTTTGTTGACCTGCTGAATCGCCTTGAACGCCATAGCCGCCAGTTCGCCGCTGAACACCCAACCGGCGTGTGGGACAATCGCCGCGACGATGGGGTCGGGTAGCTCGATCGTCAAATCGCGGGCGGGCAGGCATTCGTCGATCTCGGCGAGGCATTCGGCCTGTGTGCCGCCATAAAACTGACCCGCAACGGCTGGTTTTCGGACGCTCATGACAGACCTCCATTTTTGCCTTGGAAATAACCTATTGACCCAGTATAGTATTAGCGTGGCGCGGGCTTCGGAACCCGTGAATCACGGCCAGGATGGCCGTGCCACAAGTGACATTATACAAAACAGATAAGGGAAATACAATGGCGAAACAAACTCAATCACCGGTGGCGGTTTTAATGGGTTCAGACAGCGATCTGCCCACAATGGAAGCGTGTATCAAGCAATTGAAGGATTTCGGAATCGAGCCGGTCGTGCGGGTTTTGTCGGCACATCGGACGCCTGCGGCGGCGTGTGAGTTTGCGACGAATGCGGCCGGTAACGGGGTGAAGGTGATTGTCGCCGCGGCGGGGATGGCGGCACATCTGGCCGGAGCGATGGCGGCCCATTCGCAATTGCCGATTGTCGGGGTGCCGATGCAGGCCAAAGAAGGCCTGTGTGGATTGGACGCGCTGCTAAGTACCGTGCAGATGCCTCCGGGAATGCCGGTCGGGACGATGGCGATTGGTAAAACCGGTGCGAAAAATGCGGCGGTGTTCGCGTTGCAGATATTGGCATTGAGCGATGCGGCGATGGCAAAGACCCTAACGGATTTTCGCAAAGCCCAAACCGAAAAGGCGCTGAAAAAAGATGCTGAACTGAACCGCTAAACAAAAGCGGCAGGAGCGCAAGCTCCCCGATGGGATTACGAAAACGCAGGCGCACCTCTAAAACGCAATCGGGCTTACTTGCGCCGCCGCGCTGTTGCGGGCGAGATGCCCGCGTTCCCAGTGTTATTCTAATTGAAAGACTTCCTCAACCTGTTTACCGAAGGCGAGGGCGATTTTTATGGCCAGCGGCAAGCTGGGTGCATACCGGCCCTGCTCGGTGGCGATGATCGTCTGGCGTGTGACGCCGACTTTGTCCGCCAACTGCTGCTGGGTCATCTCGCCGGAGTCAAACCGCAGCCGCCGGATCGTGTTGGTTAGTTGACCCTTACTCATCGCGGCCTCCGTGGCCGTACTGGATGATGACGGCGGTGGACCAGATGATTCTGAATGTAATCGCCGCGGTGAAAAGTAGCCAGCCAAGATACATTACATGAATGCTGCCGTTGCCGATGACTAACACCGGTATCAGGCAACCCGCGGCGAAGATGTAAAACAAACCCATGAAGGAAATTTTTGTCGCACGATTCATGATTTTTTCATCGCGCTCGTCAAACGCAATTTCTCCGGCCTTCAGCGGGAAAAAGACTTTAAAAAGGTGAACCAGAACAAGCGGTGCCAAAGGAATCAGGATGCTGAATTCGTTGCCCCGCCAATAGGTAAAGATGATCCAGGCCGAAACGCCCGCAAAAACAATCGCCGCCAAAATCACGATTAACTGATACCAAGCATATTTTAAGACTCGATTCATGCGGGGCCTCCTTCGGTTTGTTTGTCATCTTGTTTTGCGTGGTGCATCAGGAAAATGAACTGAACTGTTCCCGCGAGAAACAGGCCGGAAAACAGTGCTAACGGTAAGGTCCATACCGGTATCATGCCGCGGCCGCCAATAAGATTAAAAGCTGTTACCATAGCAAGAACCGCATAGGCCATAAAACAATTATTGCCCCAATGAATCGCCCGTTGAATCAGGTAGAATTCCCGTTCATCAAAGAGAGGAGGATTTCGTTTCTCCTGTTCTTTGAAGACCCCAAAAGCCGCTAACGCAACCATCACACAAACGGGACAAAGCCCGAAGAGCAAATACTTCACGCCGCTCATATTTGCATAGGTCGCGAACCCAAAAAACGACAGGCCCACAACTGACATCGCACAAAGAGCCAAAAAATCCTCCCGTGCTTTTTTTCTCAATTGATTTATCTGGCTATCCTGCCTTGTATTGAATTTCTGTTTACTTCGCCTGGACATAATGTGCAGACTAATCACCGCTCCAATTCCGCCGCCGCCAGCCATTGTCATCAAGGTAATTAAATGGGTCCATATATCGTGAGGAAAATCATCGGCCTTTCGAGAAAGAGGTATCATCGCAAAACCACACAGGATGATCGCCACGCTAACAGCAATAACAATGCGTTGCTTTTTGCCTTTTATGAAATTCATGCGGGGCCTCCTTCGATTTGTTTATTGTCTTTGCCGTAGAGGACGAGGATTGTTAGAGCGTGTGTGAAAAACGCGGTGATGCCTGCGGCCATAAATAATTGCGGCAGAAGATGAATAGAAATTGTTTCTATATTTTGGTGACGATAATATTCCCAGATTCCCATGCACAGAAGCCCGAAGACTCCATACGAAATGGCGAATCCTGCGCGAGCGGCTTTTAAGTTAATGAGCTGGTCCCGCTCGTCGGCCTGTATCGGGCCGGGGTCTTTTTTGAAAATGAGCGGTGCTAATCCACCAAACCCGGCGATACCCATAAAGCTCCATCCGGCCCATGCTCTGGGAAAGCCGATCTTAAAATAAAGAATGGTGATGGCCATTGCACTCAGGATCAATGCTGTGCCTATGCATATCACCATCATCCACGACATTTTCTGCATACGGTTCATTATTCTGCCCTTTCCAAATACAAGCTCACATATATCCAACGACACTCAATGTATGGTAATTCGTACATAATGTCAAGTTTACTTTACATATTTTTCCTTTTTTTTATCGATCATACATTTCTTTGCCGGGCCGATACCTGCGGACGACCTCATTGCCCCTTTATTTCATAACTCATGACAATATCAGCGGTTACATAACAATCAAGCCACCCCTCACCACGAGCCGCAAGTCGGTTGACAGAATCGCTTATGAGTCATTCTTGTTTCAGGTATAGTTAGATTGATTTTGTCGGGTTTATTAAATTATTTAAGATTTTGTTGACTTTGGCGGATATACAGGTTACAGTAGCGCTCTGGTGCGAGGCGTGTAACCATCACGCTTTCGCGACCTGGGACACACGAGAAGATTGTGGTTTGAGTATTGCAGATTGGGGCATCGTATCCCGATGCGGTCGGCCCGGATAGCTCGGTGCTATCGGAAACGGCCCATCGATAACCGCCCCGGAGACCCTGCGGGTACTGGAATAACGAAATGTTGAACAGGACAGGAGACATGCTTATGAGTGTGCAATTCGTGTTGCGGGCGATGCCTGCGCAACCCCGTTTTTTAATCAACTCTACAACGGATACAGCTGTCGGTGCGTCTATTGCATACGACAGAACACAATCCGAAAAAATGACTTCTACAGGAGTAAACCAATGAGCAAAAATAAATCCCAACCAGACAGCACCGTGTGCAAGCCCGGGTCGCAGGTTATTGTTGATATGCTGATCGAACAGGGCGTGGAGGTTATATTCGGGTATTTGGGCGGCGTGGTTTTGCCGCTGTTTGATAAATTGTATGATGCGCCTATCAAATTCATCATCCCCCGCCACGAACAGGGCGGCTGCCACATGGCCGACGCCTATGCCCGCGCCACGGGTAAAACCGGCGTGGTCATTGCCACCTCCGGTCCCGGCGCTACCAACCTCGTAACCGGCTTGGCGACCGCGATGATGGATTCGGTGCCGCTGGTTGCGATCACCGGCCAGGTACGGACCTCACTGATCGGCAACGATGCTTTCCAGGAAGCGGACACCACGGGCATTACCCGTCCGGTCACAAAACATAATGTCATTGTCAAGGATCCCAATGATCTGGCTCAAACGATTCGCGAGGCATTCTACATTGCCCAAGCCGGTCGTCCGGGGCCAGTCCTGATCGATATGCCGGTCGATATGCAGTTGGCCGAGTGTCCGATCCCGCCGAAAGCTAAAATTGAACTTCCCGGTTTCCGAATTCAATACAAAGGCCACGCCCGCCAGATCGCCGCAGCGGCGACGGCCATCAATGCGTCTAAAAAACCGGTACTTTATGTCGGTGGCGGCTGCATTATCTCCGGTGCCTCCGAAGCATTACGAGCCGTTGCCAAAAAGGCCAACATCCCCGTAACGACCACGCTGATGGCAATGGGGGCCTATGACCAGAATCGTCCCGAATCACTGGATATGCTGGGAATGCACGGTTCGGCCTATGCGAACTATGCGGTTCAGCAGTCCGATCTGCTGATTTCCGTCGGCGCCCGCTTCGAGGATCGGGTAACGGGCAATCTGGAAACATTTGCCCCGCACGCGAAGATTGTTCATATTGATCTGGACCCGTCGAATATCGGCAAGAATCTCCATGTTGATATTCCGGTTGTTGGCGATGCTCGGGAAGTTCTCGAACAGATGCTTGAGGCGTTGGAATACAAACCCCGCAAGGAATGGTTTGAGCAGATCGCTGCTTGGAAAGCCAGCCATCCGTTTACCTATGACAAAAACGCGGATGTCGTCAAGCCCCAGTATGTGATCGAGGAAGTGTGTCGGCAGACCGGCGGCGATGCGATTATTACCACCGGCGTCGGGCAGCACCAGATGTGGGCGGCCCAGTTCTACAAATACAGCCAGCCCCGTCAGTTCATTACTTCCGGCGGGCTTGGCACGATGGGCTTCGGCGTGCCATCCGCGATCGGTGCGCAAATTGCCTGCCCGGACAGAGTCGTCATCGGGATTGATGGTGACAGCAGCTTTAATATGACGCTGACCGAGCTTTCGACGGCGGTAATGTATGACCTGCCGATTAAGATCGTGTTAATTAACAACGGCTTTATGGGAATGGTGCGTCAGTGGCAGGAGTTGTTTTACGGCCGCCGCTACTCGCAAAGTTCACTGAAAAACCCGGACTTCGCAAAGGTCGCCGAGGCATTGGGCTGTGTGGGAATAACGGTGGACAAAAAAGATCAGGTTGCTGGTGCGATTGAAAAAATGCTAAAACAAACCAAGCCCTGTGTGGTCGATTTCCGGGTGGACCCCGAAGAGAATGTCTGGCCAATGGTTCCGGCAGGGAAATCGCTGCACGAAATGGACGGACTCGATATTTTTGAAATGGCATAGGATCACATTAAAAATTCGGAGAATACAATGAAGCATATATTGAGTACATTAGTCTTGAATAAGCCGGGTGTTTTGGCCAATGTAGCCGGGATGTTTGCCGCCCGCGCCTTTAATATCGATTCGCTGGCGGTCGGCCGCACCGATGATCCGACGCTGAGCCGAATGACGATCGTGATTGTCGGCGATGATAAGGTCGTTGAGCAGGTTCGCAAGCAGCTTGTCAAGATCGTTGAGGTGGTCAAGGTCCAGGATTTTGTCGGCCAGGATGTCGTCGCCCGCGATCTGATGCTGGTCAGTGTGGCGTGCAACCCGGAAAAACGCCCTGAAATACTGGCCCTGATCGAGATGTTCGGCGGAAAAGTTGTGGACATCGGCCCAAAATTCATTATGGTGGAGGTCGCAGGCCCGGAAAACAAGATTGAGGCGTTTATCGATCTGTGCCGGCCCTATGGCGTTAAAAGTATTGTCCGCACGGGTACGGTCGCAATGGCCCGGCAGACACGAACGAAAACAGAAGAATAAATCCTATCGTCAGGAGAACAGAACAATGGCAACAATGTATTATGAAAAAGATGCCCCGCTGGATGCGTTAAAGGGCAAAAAAGTCTGCGTCATCGGCTATGGAAGTCAGGGACACGCACATAGCCAAAACCTGCGAGACAGCGGCATCGAAGTAGCCGTCGCGGAACTGGAAGGCACGGCTAATTATGACCTCGCCAAAGAGCACGGGTTCACACCGTCTTCTATCGCTAACGCGATGGACGGCGCGGCGTTGATCATCGTAACCCTGCCGGACGAGGTTCAGGCGATGGTTTATGAGTCAGACATTCACCCCAACCTAAAACCCGGCCAGACGCTTGGTTTTTGCCACGGCTTTAACATTCACTTCGGCTATATCGCTCCGCCGGAAGGTGTCAATATCGTGATGATCGCCCCGAAGGGTCCGGGGCATCTGGTTCGTGCCGAATATGAAAAAGGCGGCGGCGTACCGTGCCTGATCGCGGTCGAAAAGAACGAAGACGGTAATGCCAAGAACATCGCATTGGCCTGGGCCAACGGCATCGGCGGCGCTCGTGCGGGTATCATCGAAACCACCTACAAAGAAGAAACTGAAACCGATTTGTTCGGCGAGCAGGTCGTTCTTTGCGGCGGTCTGAGCGAACTAATCAAGGCCGGGTTTGAAACATTGACCGAGGCCGGGTATCAGCCGGAAATCGCTTACTTCGAGTGTATGCATGAAGTGAAGCTGATCGTGGACCTGATGTATCAGGGCGGTTTGAGCTATATGCGTTACAGCATTTCCAATACTGCCGAATATGGCGACCTGTCCCGCGGCCCGCGCATCATCACCGCCGAAACAAAGGCCGAGATGAAGAAAATCCTCAGCGAAATAACCTCTGGCGAATTTGCCAAGGAGTGGGTTGCCGAATATAAAGGCGGCATGAAGAACTTCAATGCCCTGTACAACAAAGACCACGGCAGCCAACTTGAAGAGGTTGGCCGCAAGCTGCGAAAAATGATGAAGTGGGTCAACGCGAAAGAAGTTTAAGCCCCTTTCATTTATAACCGATACAAAAGAGGAGCGATTCTCCAATCGCTCCTCTTTTTTGCGTTTAACGAAGAATAAGGCCAGAAAATCAGGATATTATAGGAGTGTAACTGTGAAAACGACCGTATTGTGCATAACTCTGACAGCGGCGGTACTGACCCTGTCCGGCTGTAGTAATTCACTGGATGATTATGACGCTGTTTTTGACCGCTATTATTCGACAACCCTCAAGCAAAGTACCTCGGCGGATGTTCTTGCGATGGTCCAGGAGCCGGAGACCGAACTGCTCAGCCAAAGCGAAAGCGTCGTAGCCGCATGGGGCATTGAAGACAAGAAAGAACGCACGCACTGGTTCAACATGGTCGCCTTCGATGAAGAACAGATGAACGCGGTCCGCAAGTATGGTTTTATCTTAAAAGAAAGGCACTGGGGGTGGAACATCAGCCCGGCGCCCATGTTGCGGCTGGATGTGGCGATGGTGATGGATGCCGAAGTCTTAGAGGCCGCCTATGCCGGTAATAATGAAAAGCAGGTCGAGATTCTTAAAGCGGCCAAGGAATTGTTCACTCGGGATGCGGCGGAGCTGACATTCGACAGCCGCCCGTTGCGTAATTCCACCGACATGGTCAAGCAGGCCTTCAAGAGCGTACTGGTCAAGCTGGATCGCTCGCCTGCCTATGCGGTCAAGCTGCCGCTATTTGAGGGCATGGCGTTCGACCATCCGACCCTTGGCGAAAGCCGCATTCGGATGCTGATCGAGGGCGATATCCTTAAGATCAAGATCAAAGCGGGCAAGCATTGGTTCAAGAAAGAGCCGTTCGAAGAGCAGGACGATGTGATCTATATGTAAACTATTGCGACAAAAATGTACCCAACAAACCAAAGCGGACTTTCGAGTTCGCTTTTTTTATTCCGGCAGCAGCGTGGGTTTTCCTTTCGCTTTTTTGGGGTTTCTACTATAATGATGGCACACAATAGAAACCGTTATGAAAAACCAGAGAGTAAAGGACGATTATGACGCATTTGTATATTAAGGACCTTCAGCCCGGGCAGCAGATTCAGGATACTTACATGGTTACACAGCCGGTGCTGCGGAACACCGCCAAGGGCGATTTGTATATTGCAATGTTTTTGTCGGATAAGACCGGCAAAGTCAACAGCCGAATGTGGCAGGCCACGCAGGAGCTTTATCAGTCGCTGCCGAGTGAGGGATTTTTGGCCATTCGCGGCAAGAGCGAACTGTATCAGGGCAATATGCAGCTCGTTGTCAATGACATGCAGGTGATTGAGCCGGATCAGGTGCGGCTGATGGATTATATGCCGCGAACCGAAAACAACATCGGTGAGATGTTTGACCACGCCAAGGCGATTGTGGCGACTATCGAAAATCAGGATTTGAAGCGGCTGACGGATGCGTTTTTTGACGATCAGGAATTGATGAAGCAGTTTTGTATTGCCCCGGCGGCGATGCAGATGCACCATAACTATCTCGGCGGACTGCTGGAGCACACGCTAAGTATGCTCAATGTCTCGCAGGTTCTCTTCCCGCTGTATCCGAAGATTCAGAAAGATTTAGTGCTGGCGGCGATCCTGCTGCACGACATCGCCAAGACGCAGGAATTGTCGTACAAAATCGGCTTCAGCTACACTGACCGCGGCCAGTTGCTCGGCCATATTATTCAGGGTACACAGATGATTACGCAAAAGGCCGACGATCTGAAAGCCGCCGGAACGCCGATTGATCCGGAGATTTTGGATGCCCTGCTGCACATTATCATCAGCCACCACGGCCAGTACGATTATGGCTCGCCCAAACTGCCCGCCACGCCGGAAGCGTTCATGGTCAACTACATCGACAACCTCGACGCAAAAATGAACCAGACCGCCGCCCTCATCGAAAACGACCCCGGCAACAACAACTGGACCGCCTACCAACGGTCACTGGAAACAAAACTCTACCGAAATCGCGTTCTGGAAAACGAATCGTGAGGTGGTTAACAATTCGTACTACAATCTTTCATCTTCTTGTTTTTTAGGCGCTGTTTTTTTAATGTAAACTTTTTAATCCGTTATCTCATAAGAGATTATATCGAATTCCTGAAAAACTAACTTCTATCTTTTTTTATCTTTTATTCGTGTCAATTCGTGCGCATTAGTGGTTCAGTTTTTAGTTTTTAAATCTGGGAATTTCGAATTTGTTTTGGATTTAGAGCTACCGAATTTCCCGGTTTATCCGATTAGGGTGCGAGGAAAATATCATTGCTACTGGCGGGGATTTCGCGGCCTGTATAGACATCCACACCGCTGACGGTAAAAATGTCGTCGCCGTTGATGATTCGGCTTTGGACACATTTCACACTGCCGTCACCGTACAGAAGATTTTGCCCGCGACCCCGATGATTGGCGCTCAAGCTTTGTTTGAGTTGGGTGTTGAGTTCCAACTTAGAAAATTCGTCCATCTTCTGAAAAACGCTTCGGTCACAACGAATTTTCTGAAAGACGGGGTTGAGATCACTTGCAATAACGCTCCGGCTGCACAAGAGAGGGTCAGCGTTTTTATCACAGAAAAGTGTGAAACTATAGCTAATATTTTTATGCGAAGGAAAATCATATAATTGGGCTATAGCTGCTGTTTGAGAGTTAAAGAGCTTGGCTTTCTTGTTGCCTTTACACACAAACGCCCGCCCGTCCACATAGCCGCCCTTGATGAGCATAAAGGGATACCGGGTGTTAGACCGCGACTGCCGCCCCTGATCTCCAATTCTCCACCAAGGCGAACCGGCTTTTACTTTGACCTCAGAAAAACCATTGTTATTGTGGTCGTTGTCCTTGGCAAAAGAAGCAAAGCCCGCACCGAGAACTCTCATATTGTTCCGGCAGGCCACCTGCTGATACTTCGCCCGCGCAAACTCGAACGAGGGAAACAGGATTCCTGCAATCAAAGCAAGCATCGCCGCGGCGGCAAGAACCTCGAAAAGAGGTCGCAAAAAATGGGCTTTCCCGATAGAATTAGCCGGAATTGAGTGCTTGCCGGCAGATTCGCTCGTTGAAAAAACGGTTGTTTTTTGCTCTTGTTCAAGCAGATGATGCAATCGGGCATTTGATGCCTTTGAACTGCTCGCAAGGAGTTTGAGGCGAGCAATCGTCAAATCGACTAAGTTATCAGGACAGGACTCGTACTTAATATGATCCAAGTCGGTCAACGCATCCTCCAGACCCGCATAAAGCCCGGCGGCGGCAGGACTGGCCGCAATCAAATCGCGCCCGGCCTCGATATCCACCTGATCCCCGCAATGGAAATAAAAGTCCAGGATTAACTGCTGCTGCTCTTGGGTCAATTTATTCATAGCTACTCTGCCCCGCTGTTCGCCGCTTTCCATTTCTTCATAAAATGCACCACCGCCGTGTGAAGCCTACTCTTTACCGTCCCTATGGGTATACTGAGAATCTCGGCCATATGTTTGTAAGAAAATTGCTCAAAATACGCTAACACTAAGATTCCTCGTAAATTATCCGGCATTTCCGTTACAACCTGTCTAACGCGTCGGGCCGTTTCCTCCGCCGAAACCTCATCATCAGGAGTTGTTTCATATGAAGTGAGGATGTTGACGACTTCATCGACCGAAAAATCTCCGGCGTCCGCCATCGCTCCCATGCCCATGGAGGACTGCCGCTGCATTTTTCGCAGGGCGTCTTTCGCCTTGTTGGCCGCGATGGTAAAAAGCCAGGGGCGAAGCGGCCGGCTTGTATCAAAGCTGTCCTGGCTGACATAAAGCTGTAAAAATGTTTCCTGAAAGACATCCTCAACGGCATCTTCATGATTGACAAAACGACGCAAAAATGCGTAAAGGGGGTTCTTATAACGACTTACGATCTCACGAAACGCCTGCTCATCGCCCCGGCGATACCGCTGAAGAAGCTCGGAATCGGAAACTTTCTCCGAAACATGCTTTGTTTCACTTTCATTCATAATTGAGAAACACCGTAATAATAGAACTTGGGTATTATAGTTGATTACCGGATAATTTGAATTCTAAATTTCAAAATCTTTAACAGACCCTTCCCATTGGATAACAAAAAGGGGGCAATAATATGGTCTGAGGCGAGGATTCAGGATTTTGACAGATTTTCCCTTGCAAAGAAATGCTGGATTTGTTAGTTTCTCCGTTCTGTTAAACAGTCAGGGCAGGTAGCTCAGTTGGTAGAGCAACGGACTGAAAATCCGTGTGTCGGCGGTTCAAATCCGCCCCTGCCCATTATTGTAACGCCCTGTAAGTAAACAACTTACAGGGCTTTTTTTAATTACCCTATGCGCCAAATCGGGCATCGTATAACCTTTCGTATAACTCTTGCGAGTCAAACAGACTCAGGAAACAGTGTACAGAAAGGAAAAAACGATGACCAGGCACACACGAAACAGAAATGAAGACATCCCGGGGGCAATTTATCTCAACAAAAACCGCTACTGGTGGAAAGTCAAACTCCCCGGTGAAGAAAAAATGAAAGCACGGCCGCTCCGGCCAATCGGGGCAAAATATGCCACAATCGACCACAGTGTGGCCTGTGAGGTCGCCCGCAATCTCTGGCAGCAGGC
>NBLM01000064.1 GCA_002084585.1 Planctomycetales bacterium 4572_13
TCGTCTTCCCTGAAATGTGCATCTGCGGGTATCCCCCGGAAGACCTTCTCCATAAGCCGAAGTTCCTTGACGATAACAAAACGGCTCTAAAGCATTTAGCCGCTAAAACAAAGGGGATCGCCGCCATCGTTGGACTGGCTCAGGGTGTTCCGATGGAATGTTATAATGCCGCCGCCGTCCTTGAAAACGGTCAGATTAAAGCCACCTATCGAAAAGGGGTCCTCCCCAATTACGGGGTTTTTGATGAAAAACGCTATTTTACACCGGGGCAAAAACCCGTCATTATTGAAAAGGGCAAACTGCAAATCGCCGTAACAATCTGCGAAGACATCTGGGATATTCAATGGCTGGATACCTTCTTCAAGGGGCAAAAACTCGATCTGATTGTTAACATCGCCGCTTCGCCCTTCAACGCCGGAAAAAATCAGCAGCGGCAGGCGATACTATCCCGTTGCAGCCGCCATTTTAACTGTCCCATCGCTTATTGCAATCTCGTCGGCGGACAGGATGAACTGGTATTTGACGGCCGCAGCATGATTGTTGACGCCGCCGGCAAAGTCGTTTTGCAGGCAACCGAATTCTGCGAAGATTTGTGCATCGCTGATTTCGAAACACAGGATGGCAAAACAACGGCGATTAAACCTGTCAACCCCTCCCGCCATCAGGAGAAGACCCTTGACGAAATTGATGAGGTTTATCAGGCACTGGTCTTGGGGACGCGGGATTATGTCCGCAAAAACGGATTCTCAAAAGCCGTCATCGGCCTTAGCGGCGGAATCGATTCGGCTTTGGTCGCGGCGATTGCAACCGAGGCCTTAGGCAAAGCAAATGTCGTCGGCATTACGATGCCGTCACGCTTTAACACGACAGAAACACAAAGCGACGCACAGACGCTGGCTAATAATCTCGGCATTGAATTCCATACCGTCCCGATTGCCGACACATTGGATGCTTTCAGCAAATCCATGGGGAACATTGACCGCTGGGATGAAAACGGATTAGCTTATGAGAATTTGCAGGCACGCATCCGCGGCACGATGTTAATGTCGTATTCCAATCAATTCGGCTGGCTGGTCCTGACCACCGGCAATAAAAGCGAAACTGCTGTAGGGTATTCAACGCTCTATGGCGACACCGCCGGCGGATTCGCCGTCATCAAAGATGTCCCCAAAACGCGGGTCTATAAACTCTGCCGACGAATCAACGAAAAGGGTGATAAAGAAATCATCCCCGAAACAACCATCACGCGCCCGCCATCCGCCGAATTGCGGCCGGACCAGAAAGACTCCGACTCGCTGCCGGACTATGACACATTGGACGAAATCTTGAAAAACTACATCGAATTGGACCATTCGGCGGATGAACTCATCGAGGCGGGCTTCGACGAAGCCACCGTCCGGCGAATCATTACCCTGGTTGACCGCAACGAATATAAACGTCGCCAGTCTCCGCCCGGCATTAAGATCACCCCACGCGCCTTCGGCAAAGACCGCCGGATGCCCATCACCAACCGATATAACCCGTAGCAATGGGCATGAAGCCATCTTGTCTTAGCCAACCGCATCCTTACCGTGTTCGCCCGTTCGGATGCGGATGCAATCCGTCAGGTCCAGCACAAATATCTTACCATCGCCGATCTCACCGGTTCGGGCCGAAGAGATAATCGCTTCGACCGTTTTGGCAAGAAATTCTTGATTGACCGCGATCTCAAGGCGAATCTTTTTCATCAGGTTCACCTCAAATTTAATGCCGCGATAGCTTTCTTCATAGCCCATCTGAGCACCGCACCCCAGCGAATTCGTCACCGACATTTTTCCGACATTGGCCTTGGCCAGTGCCTCTTTGACATCTTCCAATTTATGTGGCTGAATATAAGCAATAATCAATTTCATTTTTATGTCTCCAGATCAACTCTGTTTTTATAGTCTTTTTACGATGTACTGAAAATCTGAAACCCGCTGTACGCTTCCATTCCATGCTCGCCGATATCCAGTCCACGCAGTTCTTCGGTCCGGCTGACACGCAGGCCCACGGTCATATCAATGATCTTAAATACAAGCCCCATACTGACCAGCACAAATATAACCGTCGCCGCACTGCCGACGAGCTGGACGCCCAACTGCATCGGATTGCCGCCATAGATAAACCCTTCGTTGGGCAATCCCAGAGCAGCTTTACCAAAGATACCCACACAAAGCGTTCCCCAGATACCACACATTCCGTGAACCGGAATGGCACCGACCGGATCATCGATATGCAGCTTATCGAGCAATTCCACGCCCAGTACAACGATCACACCCGAGGACAAACCAATCACGCACGCCGCCCACGGCTCGATAAACGCACACGGGGCTGTTACACCCACCAAACCCGCCAAGGCACCATTCATCGCCATTGACAAATCCGGTTTTCCAAACTGCTTCCAGACCATAATCATCGCGCCAATGCCGCCAAGAGCCGCCGCGAGATTGGTGTTGATCGCGACACGGCCGATATCTAAACCGGCATTGGTGACGCCCAAAGTTGAACCGGCATTAAACCCGAACAGCCAAACCACAGGATAAAAACACCCAGTGCAGCCAGTGGAATGTTATGTCCTGCGATGGCTCTGGGCTTGCCATCAATACCATATTTACCGATACGCGGCTTGAGCATTATTGTACCCATTAAGGCAGCGATACCACCTGTGGTATGGACGACGGTCGAACCGGCAAAATCCATAAAGCCCATTTCACTGAGCCATCCGCCGCTCCATATCCAGTGACCAATGATCGGGTACACAACTGCCGAAATCAGAAAGGTGTAGATCAGATACGCCTTAAAGTTCATCCGCTCTGCCATGCCGCCGGCGACAATGGTTGCGGCCGCACCGCAAAATGCCGCTTGAAAAAGCCAAAAGGCATACAACGGCAAACCACTGGTCGTTTCTTCCAAACCCATCAGCAAAAAGCCCTTGAAACCGATGAAGCCATTGCCATCGCCGAACATCAGGGCGTATCCGACCAAAAAGAACCCCAACGATGCCATGCAAAAATCGAGGAAGTTCTTTGTCAATATGTTACAGGTATTTTTGGCACGAATAAAGCCGGCCTCAACCATGCCGAAGCCGGCCTGTATAAAGAACACCAAAAACGCCGCGATCAAAACCCATACGGTGTCCAACCCCTGCTTTACGTCCGCAATCGAAATCGCATCGCCTTCAGCCAATGCCGTATCCACGCCGCCACAAAAAAAACACATCAGCAAAATCATAATAAACCATCGAGTCTTTTTAGTTCTCACAAGCTTTCCCTTAAAATAAAGAGGCCAATCTTGCGGCCCCGCACATCACGAGGCCTTCGATTAGCTAATTTGCAAAACTTGTGCCATCCTGTAAAAAGACGCCAAAATAATGCGTAACGCCTTTATTTAAAAAGGGTTAATGAGAATATAGAAATGTGCATGATATGAAAAATTATCTATAATTTTGTCGCAACAGAAACACTGATAAACAATATTGTATATTCGGTGCTACTTTTTAAGAATACTGTACTTTTTGATCTTATACCCCAACATCCGTTCGGTCAGGCCGAGTTCTCTGGCCGCATGGCGCTGACAACCCTGTGTTTTCTTCAAGGCGTCAACGATCATTTCCCGTTCAAGATATTCAATTTTTTCTGGCAGTGATAAAGCATTCGACATCTTACTTTTTTTAGCCATCTGAAGGGAAGGCGGCAAATGATCAGAGCGAATCACATCTTGGTCACATAATAAAACAGACCGCTCCATACAATTCTCAAGCTCCCGCACATTCCCCGGCCAATGATAGCTGGTCAGCATCTCGATGGCCGGCGTTGAGATTCGCTTGATATCTTTTCCATTCTCTTTCGCATATTTTTCAAGAAAGAAATCTGCCAGCAGCATCACATCATTCTTGCGATCCCGCAGCGGCGGCATATAAATCGGAAAGACATTAATGCGATAATATAAATCTTCACGAAACAGGCCGTTTTTGATCTCTTCTTCGAGATTCTTATTGGTCGCAACAATAATACGGACATTAGACTTAATGGTTTCATAGCCGCCAACTCGTTCAAACTCCTTGAACTGTATAACACGAAGAATTTTGACCTGCAGGTTAAGCGAAAAATCACCGATTTCATCCAAAAAGATCGTCCCCCCATGAGCCATCTCAAAACGGCCGAGTTTGCGATCAATTGCACCGGTAAAAGCCCCCTTCTCGTGCCCGAACAGTTCACTTTCCAACAAACTTTCCGGCAACGCCGTGCAGTTGATCTTGATGAAAGGTTTTTTGGCTCGTAAACTATTATAATGCACCGCATGAGCAATCAGATCCTTGCCCGTACCGCTTTCACCGCGAATCAAAACCGTCGCGTTACTGTTGGCCACCTGCTCAATAAGCCGATAAACCTCCAGCATTGCGCCGCTGGTTCCTATCATATTGTGGATATTGAACTTCGTTTTCAGTTCACGCAGCAACCGTTCGTTTTCCGTTCGCAATTCTTTGCGATCAGACTCAACTAACTTGTTCAGTTTGACCGCCTGAGCCACCATCGTTGCCAACACCTCCAGCAAGCGGACATGGGCCTCAAAGTCATCTGCGGGACGAACTTTTCTGTCCACACTGATCGCCCCAATCGTTTTCCCTTCCAGCTTGATTGGAACACAAACAAAAGCTGTTTTTTGTCCCTTTGTGCGAGTCCGCCGCCCTGTTTTCGCCAAAAAACGCGGATCTTTGCTAATATCCGGAACCACCACTTCTTTCCCCGTCTGTACCACAAGGCCGGTAACTCCTTCGCCGACTCTATAGGTTGCCCGCTTTCTGGATTCATCACTCAAACCGTGCGCAACCTTAATGCTAATCGTTTCACTTTCGAGATCCAGCAGTGCAATCGCCCCGCGTTCAAGCTTAACATGGGTTTCCAGTGCGTGAAGTATTGACTCAAGCGTCTCCTCCAGATTCAACGACTCAGCAAATGCCTTTGCAACATCAGCAAGGATTTCCACTTCTTTAGCAAGTTTTTTGGCCATACTCCACGCTCCATACAAAATTGTCATTTCTTTTCGCAATTATACAATTTCGTATGCAATTGTCAACAAAAAATCGGCCCCGATATAATTTTTCTGGATTACACATACCTTTTACGGTATACCAAAGGCCTTATATGGCAAAAAAGAACATTGATATACTGTTTGAAGACGACCAGATTCTGGTAATCAATAAACCGTCCGGCACCTCGGTCACAGCGGATCGTTCCGGCAAGGCGGATATTCTGCAATTATTGACAAAACAGTTGGCACCCTCCGAACCGCTGCGGCTGGTGCATCGGCTGGACAAGGAAACCAGCGGCATCCTGCTGATCGCCAAGCATAAAGATGCCCAAAGTCGATATTCCCGCCTTTTTGCCAAGCGAAAGGTCCAAAAATTGTATCTGGCCGTCGTCAATGGACCGCTGGCCTATACCGGCGGATCGATCAAGGACCCCATCGCCCGAAGCCAGCGAAACCCCCGAGCGATGCACATTCATCCACGGCTGGGAAAACCGGCCCATACCATCTGGAAACAACTCGCGGATTTTGGCGAATTATCGCTTGTCGCCGCCCAGATCGTTACCGGCCGAACGCATCAGATACGCATTCATTTTTCACATCGTACAATGCCGCTGGCCATCGATCCGATTTACGGCGCCTCAAATCCGCTGATGCTATCTTCTTTTAAATACAACTATCGCCAAAAATCCGGCCAGGATGAGCCGCCGATGATCGACCGCCTGACTTTGCACGCTTATCAACTGACGATTCCAACGGGGGCGGAAGATACGGAAGTAATGAAAACATTTGTCGCCCCATTGGATAAGAAATTCGCCGCCGTTATTAAATTGCTGACCAAACACACGGCCAACCTCGCCGATGGTTTTGAGAATGACAAAAATATGCAAAACATTCTAAGTGCCAAGCCGTTAATTTACCCGAGCGATGCCGCCGAATAGCCGCAATTGCAATAAGAACAAAGCAACTTAAAGTCTGTTGTTTCAGGGACTTTATCGGGGTGGTTCAATAACGGGTTTATAGGGGCGATAGTAACGCCGGGCTTCAGGCAAATTTCTTTTAATGTCCATAATGCGGGTTTCGTCGGCAGGATGCGTGCTGAGAAACTCCGGCGGTGCGGAACCGTCTTTGGACTGGGCCATCCGCTGCCAGAAACCAACCGCCTCCTCAGGCGGATATCCGGCCATCGCCATAAAGATCAGTCCCAGCCGGTCGGCCTCGGTTTCGTGCATCCGGCTATACGGCAGCATAACAGCCACCGTCGTCCCAACGCCATACGAAGTCAGGAAAATGGTCCGCGTCGCGGACGGCTCATCTTTTATCGCTTCATTCAAAGCGACGCCCCCCAAGGTTACAGCCAATCCCTGCGTCATCCGCTCGGCCCCGTGGCGGGCAATCGCGTGGGCGATCTCATGGGCCATTACCACCGCCAGACCCGCTTCATTCTGCGTCGTCTCAAGAATCCCCGTATAGACAACGACCTTACCACCGGGCATCGCCCAGGCATTCTTTTGATCACTGTCGATTAAGTTAAACTCCCACTCATAATCGGCAATCTGGTCAGCTAAGCCATGCTCGTTCATATACCGCTGGACCGCATCGGCAATGCGCCCGCCAACCCGCTGCACCATCGCCGTTTTCTCGGCATCCGTACTAATTTTATTTTCGGGGCTTTTCAGAAAGCTGTTATACTCCTGAAGCGCCATCGAATTAATCAGCGAATCGGGAACCGTATTAAACTGGCTGCGGCCGGTGATCGGAACCGTGGTGCATCCGGCAAGAAATATCAGCAAAGTAGATAAGCACAATAAAATGGTCTGTCGAACTGGCTGTTTCATAATTCTCATCCCTTCTTTCCTTAGACACAGATTAACGCAGATTCTCACAGATTTCCAAAAAAGTTTTTTCTATAGTTTTCTTGCGACTCTTGCACCTTTGGCGGCGTTTGCGTTTAGTTTTAATTCATATTTATTAGTGTTCATTCGCAGCTCCTACATTTCGTCAATGACCAATTGCAGAGTCTGGTCCAGCGTATATTGCGGCTCGAATCCAATTGCTTTATCGATACGGTTCAAATCAGGAACACGGCGTTTCATATCATCAAACGCCCTGCCATAGGCCTGTTCATAGGACAAAAACTCCTTACCTGCTTTGCTGCCGGTTCGCTCGATAATCTTATCAGCCAATGCTTCAATCGAAATCTCTTCATTGGAACCCAGATTAAAGACCCGGCCCGTCGCGTTGGGGCAGTCCATCAGCCGCACCAAACCATCGGTTACATCATGCACGCAGCAGAAACATCGTGTCTGCTGGCCGTTGCCGTAAATCTGAATGGGCTGGTTCGACAAAGCCCGCTCGACGAATCGGGGAATGACCATCCCGTAGCGGCCGGTCTGGCGGGGGCCGACGGTATTGAACAGCCGCACAATCACCACGGGCAGCTTATACTGCTGATGGTACGCCAGTGCCAGAAACTCATCGATCGCCTTGCTGCATGCATACGACCATCGGGAAAACCGCGTGCTGCCGAGAACCGTATCATCATCTTCGCGAAAGGGAATCGCCTCACTCTTGCCATAGACCTCGCTGGTTGAGGCGATGAGGACTTTTTTGCGGAACTTGTTGGCGACCGACAGCACGACCTCGGTGCCGTGGATGTTGGTCTCGATGGTATGAACCGGTTCATCGACGATGAGCTGCACCCCCACCGCCGCGGCCAAGTGAAAAACCCTGTCGCACTTTTCGATCAACAAATGCATCGTATTGGAATTTCGCACGGAATCGCAGACAAACTCAAAGTCGGGGTGTGACTGGACTCCGGCGATATTGTCCAGCGACCCGGTGCTCAAGTCATCAATCACCGTCACCTTGTGTCCGGCGTCAAGATACTTTTCCGCCAGGTGCGAGCCAATAAACCCCGCCCCGCCGGTAATTAATATGTGCATTGAAAAACTCCGTTTTTGTCAAAATTTCAAAAGCACTAAATCCAAAAAAAGTCTTTAGGTTTCAATCCTCAGGAAAAATGCCTTATTGAAAATGGGTTCGTTTGGTCATTTCGTGTTTTTTACGGTTAAACGCAACTTTTAATGACCGCTCTATTACTATCGCGGCTGGTGTTTACCTATTTTACCAAATGGGTTCGTTTCGTAATTTTCGGTTTTTGAGCCAAAAACAGCCTTATTGCTTCCTTGTATTTGGGAATAACAGGTCCTTTTTGTCCCGTTGCCGTTTGGTAACCCGAAAATCACTACCTCTTTTTGACAGGATCAACAGGATTTATAAGATTTTTAATACCGTCTTCAGGTCCAGTCTTCAGATTTCGCAGATTTTCGCAAAATTTCAACCACGAAAAATACGAAAAAAAGAAATGGGGTATGTACTTAGCTCCAGCCGAAATTGACATAACACATTACAGAAGCTAATGTTATGGGCAAAAAACGCCCTTTTTAGCTGTCTCGTGTAAATGCTTGTCGTTAAATATGTTATGATATTCTACTGGTTTTAAGTATATATCCCCTGCAAGGGTCGCAAGAGAAGCAAAAGTTGCTCCTGTCATTTTCCTGCATAACCTATTGTCAAATAAAGAATTACGGCGTTACTATAAACATCGCACAAAAAAACAGGGAAATACATGTTTGTATTACGAATAAACACAAATTTTTAACCGCCGAGGCCCCTGAAGATACCGAGTTTGCAAAGTTTTCAGACCTCAGTTTTTAGAGAAAATGCCCGTTTTTAACTGTGGTTAAGTTTACCATAAAACAGGAATGATTACACGGATTTTCACAGATTTTATTTAACGCATCGGCCAGAGGCCGAATCCACAATTTCACGCTCGACATTTTGCATTTTACATTTTTGTTATCTCGGATCGGGCACCGGATGCAGGGCCACCAGCTTGGGCCGGTCGTTTTTGGTCCAGACCTGACTGCGGTCAAAGATGCCGATCATCCGCCGCTGCGGGCCGCCCTCGCCCAGCCGCACCAGAATATACGCCGTAAACACATCGCTGCGAACCGTCAACTTATTCGCCAGATTCGACAAAATCCAGTGCTCTTCTTCAATATCATTGTCAATGCTTTGAGAGCCGACATTACCACTATTCGGGTCGCCACCCCATACCTGACTACCGATATATTGTTTGAATTCGGAAATACTGAGCAGGTCGCTAATCTTTTGATATGGCCCAATCGTATTTCGCCTATTTATGATTGCTTCGGCCAACTGCAAAGCGGAGAATGTTACGGTTTCGCCCGGTATGGCCGCATTCGGGTCGGCCAGTGTCGGCGGGATCGCCGCGGCGATCACATGCACCGGCGCCGTATTGATATTGATCCGCCCGGGGAGCGAGCCAAGATCGGGCCGGTTGATGGTAGTGATATAATCTAAGACATTGTTAGGATCACCTGCCAAATCAAAGTGATACGGGGCGTTATTGGGATCAGCCAGAATTTCTGTAAATGCCACATTCGGATCGCTTGAATAGCCGTTTAGAGACAAGACCTCCAATTCATGCCAGCGACAAAGCGGTAGGCCCTCATCTGCCTTTGCCGCCACACCAATCTGAAAACCATTGCCCGGCAAATTAGCATCATTGTTGGGACTACCAAGCTGATACCCTGCCGGAGTTGCTATGCGAGGTGCAAAATATCCGCTAATAAACTTCCAATTATCATCGTCACGCTGCAAAGAATATGCCCCATCCGGTGTCTGATTAAGAATTGTCCGCATATCAGTATCACTCACAGAATCCACCGTCAAAAATAAAACGCCGGATTTCGCCGGAGCAGGTCGTAGTAATTGAATATCAATGGTACTATTTGGATCGTAATAAAGTGTTTTTAAGAAATCCAAATTAGGCACAGAACCATAATTCACACCCACAGCAGAAACCATCGCAGAACCATAATAAACAGCACGATAACCGGAATTCATTTCCGGAACATCCCACTTTGCGTCGCTGGTAAACACAAACTCTTTTGCGAATGGCCCCGTGCCAATTTTAAGTTTCCACCCTTCCATGTCCAACGTTTGCGAATAGGGATTGAGTACTTCAATCGCAATTTCATCAAGCGTATCATCGACTTCGTCGGGAAAAGGATTGTTTTCTGTCCATTTCGCGTATATCTCTGAAATAAACGGCTGTTTTTCATAACCGAAAACAATATCTGTTGCGTTCAGACCAAAATCAAACACGATAGGCACACCCAAAATCGCCGTGCTGACTTCTGTTATCATATCATCAATAATATCTTCAGTGATAAAAGTACAGTCAATATTGGCCTGTTGGCCATAGTCAATGTGATAAAAAGGCCCTTCTGATTCGCCGGGAATCTGGCTATTGGGCGCATCATCATCGGAATAATCGATAAGATTCGCAACGATCTGTGCAGCTTTGAATGCCGCTTTGCGCGTTTCGGTACTCTGATCAGCAAGGGGCAATGCCCAGAAATTATCCGGTAGGAAATACTCACGGAACGCAAACAGCAAATGCAAAATCCTTTTACGTGTTTCAACATTATTATAAGGTTGAACAGCGTAAGAATCTTCGATGTTGGTTGTAACAGCCCCTTTGGGAGCATAAAAGCTTAACAGGTAGTCTTCGTAATCCTCTTGAGACGCGAAACCTACCGGAACACCGTTAGCAAGAATGTAAGCTCTTATGTCAGCCATTAACAGCGGATACTGTCCCTTTCGCAGATTTCGGTCATAGCTGTACACCGTACACACATGCCGACGGTCGTATTTGTAATGTTCATCAGGAACAGCCCCACTCCACTCATCAAAGTTGTCAGGATTAACTCGCCAGTACCAGCGGTCTATGTGAGGTTTCCCATTCTCCACCTTATCTTCACGAGGCACTTTCAGAGCTGAATATCGGCCGCCACCTGAATCTAATGTATAGTTGGCAATATCTTTGTGTTCTATTCGAGATTCTGCCTTGGAAGTAAGTAAAAATCGGTTGCGAAGCTCAAGTTCATCACCGATATCAAAAAACTGGAAACCAGCAACTGAACTCTCTATGTTCATAAGTGCTGTGTGAGAATCCTCTGGAGCAATAGGATTGGAAACATCACCAAAACCCCTGGCGGTCATGAGTTGGTACCAATCTTCTCCCGACTCGGGGGACCCTAACGGGTCTGGATTATAAAAAATCGAAGCCGTCAGATCGCTTCCTCTTAAAAACGGCAGATAATTGATCTCTGTCAAATATCGTCCTGAACCGCTTGTCTGATTGTCATGATAAATAACCGGTGGAACAGCAGAAAAATCTACATCATCTTCAAACCACGGCTTTTCAAAAGGGGATATTGGATCAGCCGAATCATACGGTTCCTGATAAAAACAATGGGCTCCATTGAGGTTCAGCATGGCGCAGTTGTCGATGATGCGGACGGCGGCGAAGACTGGCTCGCCTCGGCTGGTCGTCAATCCCGGAATCTGCGTCCAGCGGCTGTCGGCTACACCGTCGCCATCTGCATCCGCCCGAGCACCGGCGAACTCTTTAGCCCAGACTGGACCTGATACATTAACAGTATATGTTCGATCCTTAGGGCCTATGATTTTAACAGGTGTCCTTGAATCACCAACTTGAAGATATGACCACGAAGGCCCCCATGTTGCAGGATCAGGGTCTTCTATTTGAGGGTCATAAAGTCCCCCGGCGCCAAAATCATTTTCATATAAATCTGTAATTTGCGGCCAAGCATAGCCGTCATTCGTCGGTTCAGCGTCTCCAAAATCGTCCCATCTGGGCTCCAAATTACAAAGCCAAGGGTCATTTAGAGTCGCCACATCAAAGGGTTCATCGGAGCCGCCATCATTATTGACGATTGAGTCGTCATCGCCGAACAAATCTTCGACGAGGACTTCGTTTATTTTGGCGACGACTGTATCGACGGCGCT
>NBLM01000065.1 GCA_002084585.1 Planctomycetales bacterium 4572_13
CGTCTGTGTGTGAGTATTATCAATGGCGAAATCAGCAATCATACGATTCAAGAAAAAGAACCGCCAAGAAACGAAGAGAAAGATTAAACTATTAATAGCGCTGTTATATTAGAGTTATTCGACATTGTAGTTGTGGAATAGTTATAGTTTTACTATAAAGACCATGGCTGAAATCGACACGAAAATCGATTAAATTAACTCTGCTGAATAAGCAGGAATCCAAGTATTCTGATCACTGGACAGTTTGATGTGAAGCCAAGCGGGCCGCTGTTCGATGACTTCGAACTCAGTTCCTGCATGAAGCGATTCACTGAAGCTTTCCGGATAGTTTTCACTGTCCCCTTGCCGGGCAATAACGGCCTCTGTGATAATCACACCGTTGCGGTGTGTTGACAATGTATGCTGTTCAATCACTACCGAGGCAATCATTCCAGACAATAGTAATGCCATCACACTGCAAACAGGGATTACAGCGGGCCACTTGACAATCCACATCCTCAGCATCAGCCAGATACACAAAATGGATAAACAGACCCCTCCAACGATAAGCCGCGTTTTTATTGAGAAATCATAGTGCCAGAAAAATAACCGTTTCAAAATCTTTTTCGGGGTCGCAACAGTGAACCGGTCCATGCGTTTACTTCTTGCGAAGTTCAGATTCTTGTGAATGTCCGGATTGGAACTGTCCAGGTATTGGGCCCGACGGTAATTTAAGATCGCCCGGCCAAGATCCCCTGTCAGCAGATAAGTATTCGCCAGATTGCAGTACAATTTTGCATTATGTATCTGACCGGTCTGAATAATCTTTTGATAGCCGAGAATCGCTTGTTGATAGAGGGTTTGTGCCTGATTTGGGTCATCTATCATTTTATTCGCTTTTGAAAACGCCTCATTCGCCTGTATATAAGCAAGGTGTATTTGGTCTTTTGTCATGGCCGCAGGTAAGCCGGCGCACAAAAAAAGTAAATAGATTCTGAATAAAATTGTATATCGTGTTTTCATTTTACCTTTTTCTCGATTTTAGCGATCAGTTCAATGATTTCTTTTTGTTTTTCGGTTGTCAGCTTAAATGCCATGGGGCTGTATTCGGATGCCTCGGTTTCCTCCATGATTTCCTGATACAAAGCGGACAGTTCACCATCGTTTGTTTTTTCAAAAATGATGCTTCCGCAATCCATCGCGGTCAGCGACCCAGTCGGTTTTCCAAATTTGTCCACGATGTACTGTTTTAGGGCAAGCAAAACCTGCTGGGACGGTTTTTCATGGTCCACCGCGTCGTGCCGAATCCGTTTGACTGCATGCGAACGGGCCCGTCGGCGTCTGTTGGCGTTCTTGCGATGGGGGCTGGCTGTGACGATATACCGCACAGCAGCACTGCTGAGCAAGCCGATCAATGGAACCGCATACAGGAAGATAAAGGCAGGACTGGTCAACGCAATAAGTGGAGAAAAATGTTGATTAACCAGTGCATCTAAAGAAGTATAATTGGCGGATAACCCTTCTCTTACAGCTTTTATTTTCTTTCCGAAAGTTGGCAATTGACGGCTTTCGACATCGCTTCCGGTGACAATGCGGGTAGGCGAAACCTGCAACGGAATGGGCTTTGTGTAAACTGTCCGATAGCGTCCCTTGCTGACATCAAAAAAGCTTAGCGGAATCGGCGGTATCTGTTTGACATCATCCCGATTGGGCCGAATGGTTTGCGTAAACACCTTTGCGTTATTTTGGATTTTTCCGTCCGACCGCTCAGACGGCATCTTAAACGACTCTGTCATCTGGGGAATCTTTTCCAGCTTGGGCCACTGCACCGGCTTTAAGTACTGACTTCCGCTGATATGAATCGTCAATGTGATCGGATCGCCGACATTGACCTCTTTGGGGGTCGCATCGGCTGAAATTGTATAATTTCCAACAAGTCCGTAGAAATCAGCCGGTTTGCCCTCTTGAGGTAATGCCTGCACCTGTAACTGAATGGGATCAGACTGAACCCCAAAACGCTTGTATTCGTACTGAGAACCAAAGAAATCTCCAAAGAAACGGTTCCGGCTTTGTTGTTTTTGTCCCACAGCCAAATCCGCGGCAACCGAAGCACTGTTTAAGTTAAGCACTCCCGGTTTTTTGGGTATCAGCACTCTGGTAAAGCGAATGCGAAGACAATCGACTCCTTTATGCAGGAGTTGGTCCTGGTAAACATATTCTTTTTGCCCATTGATTGGCAAAACCGTCTGTTTCACTTTCCTGAATTGTGTATCAACCGCTTCCTGATAGAAATTTCCATCATCAAGAAACGGAATTTGGATGCCAATGTTTGCGATCTGGTCGGCCCGAACGATATCTGTCCAAACATAAAATGACAAGGTCAAAATGACGGGTTGTCCGACATAACATGTTTGTGATGAAAGCTTCATCGCAACATCGATTTGTTTTGTGGTTCCGGGTTCAACCACCGAAATCGTCACCGGATTGGTTTGATAGCTCTTTCCATCGACGGTCACTTCAATCGACGGCAGGGTGAATGTTCCTTTCGCCGGAGACAAAAGTTGATAGGAGAGAATCTGGAAACTTGAGGTGCGGCCGTTAACAATCGATGTGCGGCTTTGCGTAGATGGGGTTGAGGGGCTGTAATTCTTTAACGGAGCCAAATCTACATTCTCGGGCTGGCGGCCGTCTGCTACGATAATACTATATGTAAAACGGCTGTCGGAATAGATGGGGCTGGACCGGTCAACCTGGGCCTGCACCCGGACTCCCGCGGAGGCCTGTCCAGCTGTCAGACATAATAAACCGCCATAAACGATATACCTTATCAATGCTTTCAAATTACCAGTCCCTCTCAACTTTCTTTTGGCCCCGAATCAAGACACGGTGTTTTTCACGGTTTTCTTTTTCTGTGTTCAGTATCTCATCAGCGGTGGCCTTTGCGGCTTTGGCTTTTTGATTTTCGCTGTCCTGCTGCTGTTGCGATTGATCTTCCTGTTGCTGTTGTTTTGAGTCCTGCAGGGACGGCTCTTCAGATTTCTGTTCTTGCTGACTATCCTTCTGGTCACCAGAGTGTTGCTGTTGCTTATTGTCTTGCGGACTGTCTTTTAGGGCGTCAACCGCTTTTTGAATACGATCCGCCGCATGATCCTGATTATCGACTGCATCGGTTAATTGAGACTGTTGCAGATTTTCTTTTGCCTGCTGCTGGCTGTTGGCGGCCAGTTCCATCTGTTGAGCGGCATCTTGCAGCTTCTGATTTTCCGGTTGCATCTGTTTGGATGGGTCTTGTGAACCCTGAGCCTGCTGGGCCATTTGCTGCATCTTCTTTATTGCCTGCTGCGTTTGCTCGTTCAGATCTGATTGTTGTTTTTCCAGTTGTTTACTTTCTTCCTGGTCTGCCTGAGCCTTCTGAGTCTGATTTTTAATGTCTTGCTGTTTGTCTTTTAGTTTTTCAAGCTGTTTTTGCAAATCCTGTTGTTGCTGCTGTTGTTGTTTCTGCTGTTCTAACAGTTTTTTCAATTGCTGAATCGTCAGGCGGGCCACCTCAATATTTTTGGCCGCAGCGGGGTTGTCGGGCCTTAACTGTTGGACCTGTCGCCAACAGTCAATCCCGGACTCAAAGCTCTCGATGGCTTTTTTGGGTTCGTTCTGCTGGTTTTGACCGCGATTGAAATAACTGTTGCCCAGATTGTATTTAGCTTTAGAGATAAGATCGGTATTCGTGCTTTGAACAGCTGCCTTTTGATAACAGTCAATGGCGGCGTCAAATTTCTTTTGGCGGTAGAGTGCGTTCGCTTTATTGAATTGGGCCTCAGCAATTTGGGGAGTGTCTTTGAGCACCTGCTCGTACATTTTGGCAGCTTGCTCATAGTTACCTTGCTGGTACTGGACATTGCCCTCGGAAATCTGATTTTTTGCAGATTTCGCTTTCACCGATCCGGCCATGAGGACGAATAGAATTGTCAACAACAAGCTACATTTTTTTGCGTTCACTGATAAACTCCTCGGTTACAATTAACATTAACGCCAACGCCAAAAATATCTGGAACTTTTCATCATAGTCCAGAACTGTCGTCGATTCAAGATCTCGACGCTGGGCAGAAAAAACTAAGTCTTTATAAATCTGTCCCAAGTCGAAGGTGCCGGTTTTTACCGGTATATAGACACCTGCCAGCGCGGCAGCGGCCACCTGCCGCAATGTCTTCTCGTCCAGCTTGGTCCAGACTTCCTGACCCTGATATTTTAAGAATGTCTTGGTTCCATCAGGGGCGACAATAGGGATTCTGGCACCCTGGTCCGGATTGCCCAGTCCGACGGCGATAATGCGGATACCTTGCTGTCCGGCTTTTTCGGCGGCCTGCACAGGAAAACTTTCTTCCAGATCATCACAGTCCGTAATGAGAATAATATCCTTGTATTCTTTTATCTGTTTATCAAAAACATCATTGACCGCTTTTCGAATCGCATCACCGACATTGGTGCCGCCTTTCGTGGCGCTTTCGGTGGTAATCTGATCCAATGCCATACGCACAAATGCGTAATCTTGTGTAAGCGGACATTTGACAGAAGCATTGCCCGCAAAGGTAATAATCCCGATTCGGTCGCCGCGAATAGTCTCCATCAAATCGCCAATAGCAAGTTTAGCCCGCTCAAGTCGATTTGGCTTAATATCTTCAGCCAGCATTGACCGCGATGTGTCCAGCAGAATCACGACATCACGCCCTTTGCGTTTGACTTCTCGCGGCGTCGGGTTCCAGGCCGGACGCGTCAGGGCCATGACGATGGCCGCGAAGGCGACGGCCAGCAAAAGCGACTTGAAAACCTGTTTGGACAGACTGGCTGAAGGATTGATGGTCTTAAGCAAATCCGCCTGTGCCAGTTTGTTCAGTGCTTTCTGTTTTCGCCAAAAGCACCACATATACGCGGGTATGACTGGAAATACCAGTAAGAATAAGGCATAAAAAGCATCGTATTGTTTAAACTGCATCTGTCACTATCCCTATGGTATTTTCCTGAAAACAGTCGAAGCGGCCAGTATCTCAAACAACAAAACCGCAAGGGCCGCCATGGCCCAAGGACCAAATTGCTCGGCATAATCCACATATTCAATGCTCTTGACATCAGTTTTTTCAAGAGCGTCGATTTTCTTATAAATTTGTCGCAATTGTTTCGCATTATCTGCCCGGGCGTAAAACCCTCCCGTTTCCTTGGCAATTTGACTCAGTAAACGCTCATCCAGCGATGGTCCCATCATTGCAAACCATCCCTGCTGATGAACTTGGGAACCAATACCAATCGTGTAAATTTTAATCCCCCATTCAGCGGCTAATTTTGAAACCTCAAGGGGGTCATACCGCCCCGCATTATTCATTCCATCGGTTAACAGAATAATGATTTTGCTTTTTATCTTGAAGTCCGGATCTGCCTTTTTAGCTCCCGTCTTTAGCCGGGCCTGGTCCTCTGTAATCTGACTTTCAGCTTTTTGGAGCCGTGCGGCCGCAACTGCAAGACCATCGCCAATAGCCGTTCCGTCTTCGGTTCGCTGGGTGACAAGGTGCGTTTCCTTGAGAAAATCAGTAATAATTGTATTGCCTCTGACCAGTGGACACTGGGTATCAGCATACCGCGCATAGGTGACCAGCCCGATCATATCGCCAATTCGTCCTTTGTAATCCTTACCATCACCGGTAATAAAATCAGCCACGACCCGTTTGACGACTTCCAGCCGATTCAGTTTTTGTCCCTCATACAGCATTGCTTCACCCATACTTCCGGAACGGTCAACAACGATCATCATCGCCACGCCTTCGGTGGATATGTGCTCAATTTTCATTCCTTTTCGCGGACGAGCAAGGGCCATAATCAGAAGGATGACACATAATAACCGCGCGATAAACAGCAGTGGCCGCAGCCGCTGGCGCCAGGAAATCGGACACTGCCGGAATTTCGACACGCTGGAAAACTTGATCGCGGCACTGCCCCGATGTTTCCAACGCATGATGACCAAAAGCGGTACAAGCAACAGTAACAAAATGGCCCAAGGCGAGTGAAGCATTGACTAAACCACCTGCCTTTCTGCCTGTTGAGATGCCGTAACATCGATCCGATGCTCCTCTGATTTTGTTTTCTCAACGAATCCTTCGGCCATCGTTAGTGACTCATTGATTTGCTCAGGGCTGGGCTGATAACGCGCGAACTTGACCAAATCACAATGTGTCAGAAACTTTTGTAATTCCTGCTTATATCCCAATGTTAAGGCATCGGATGTCTTTAATTGTTCAAGAAACTCTTCTGTTGTTTGCTCCGGAGCATGCAATTGAAATCGATTTTCAATATACTGACGCAGACAGTTGCTGAGCTTTTCATAAAATTCCTTAAACCGGCCCTGTTCGACTAAGTTTTCCTTGCCAATTGAGCTTAAGGCTTCAAAAGCAATTTCATGAGCCGATTTGTATATTCTTCGAATCTCGATGGCCTTTTTGGGCTTGATGACCATACCAATTCCAACGCCCATTGCCAATAAACACCCAACTCCCAGGCATATCCAAAGCCAGAAATAGTTGGCTTTCATTTCAACAACATCATCAATATCAGCGATCACAAAAGCATTCGGGTCGGCGGGAAGCGATGTGACAACCTCAACCCATACAGGCTCTGTTGTCAATGTCCCGCTCTTTGGGCTTGCTTCCGGTGATCCTTTCTGTTCGAAATTAAATGTCAGGGCAGGAATTTCACACTGACCCAACTCAAGCGGCTCAAGCTGATATTGATATATTTCCTCAATATTGTTATCTTCAGATAATATCTTCGACTGATCATCCAAACTGCGAATCCTGAATTGTTTGAGTGTTTCAGAGACAGCAGGAAATTGAACTTCATAATCCGATTCAATTGTAGCCGATAGCTCCAAAGTAATTAAGCCGGAAAGTTTCACCTGTTCTGCATTCAGGCGAACCCGAACACTCAGCGGACCCTTTTCGTATGGTACATCGACGGCATAGTCCATCGGCAACGCGGTATTGCCGTTTGGCTGTTTGTCACAGCCGAAAAGACATATCAGCCCGAAAAGCAGAGTGCAGAGCAGAGTGCAGAGCAGGCGGTGTTCGTTCAGTTGCTGTATCATAAAAATATATCCCTATGCTCTCCGATGTCTCATATGGAAAAACTTTACCAAATCATGAATATACGGCCGATGCGTTTCAATTAAAATACAATCAACATTAATTGAGCGAAATTCCTGAGCCAGCTGATGGGTGCGGCGGAGATTTTCCTGCTCATACTTATGTTGAAAATTTGTGCTGGATGAATCGACCCACTGTATCTGTCCCGTCTCGGCATCTTGAAATTCAACAAGCCCAAGGCGAGGTATTTGTATCTCCGTAGGATCTTGAACCTTGACTGCAATGACATCATGTCGTTTATTGACCAATGATAACGCCCGTGAAAAATCAGAAGCCAAAAAATCTGAAACCAAAAACACTGTGGCCCGTTTTCGAATCACTTTTACGAGATAATCCAATGCCAGCGGTATGTCGGTCTTTTTGTCCGTGACCTTAAAACATAGCAGCTCCCGGATAAGGCGTAAGACATGCGTGGTCCCTTTTTTTGGAGGGATATACAACTCAATCTGGTTGGTGAAAATAATCAGTCCGACTTTATCATTATTGCGAATGGCCGCGAAAGCCAGTACGGCACAGAACTCCGCAGCCAATTCATTTTTAAGTTTATTGCGGGTTCCGAAATTGCCCGAAGCGCTTATGTCCACCAACAGCATCAATGTCATCTCGCGTTCTTCGACAAAACGCTTAATATACGGTTTACCCGCACGGGCGGTGACATTCCAGTCGATGGCCCTGACATCATCGCCTGGGCTGTACTCTCGCACCTCTTCAAACTGCATACCGCGTCCTTTGAAGACACTTTCATACTGTCCCGCAAAACTGGCGTTGACCATGCGAGAAGTGTAAATCTGAATCTGCTTAATCTTTTTGACTAATTCAGGTGACAACATAGTAAAATCCTTATGAGATGATCTGCTTAAGGCACTTCGATGTTATCAAAAATTGTCTGAATAATATCCTCACTGGTTTTGTCTTCGGCCTCGGCTTCATAGCTGACCAGTACCCGATGCCGTAACACATCCATCCCAATGGATTTGACATCCTGCGGGGTAACATACCCCCGGCCATTGATAAACGCCATCGCTTTGGCCGCTAATGCCAAAAAGATGGATGCTCTGGGCGATGCACCAAAATTGATATAACTCTTTAACTCAAGCCCGAATTGTTCAGGATTTCGTGTGGCGCAGACAATATCGACAACATAATCCTTAATCTTGTCATCAATATAAATCTGGTCAATGACCGAACGCACATCCAGAATTTCTTCCGGCGTTATCACTTTCTGGACGTCAAACGCTGTTTTTGTCGACGCCATACGGTCCAGAATTTGTCGTTCCTCGGTCACCTGTCGCTCCTGCATCGCCTCCAGCAGGGCGCTTTGAACTTTCGCCGGAGCACGGTTGATTTCGTCAGCCAAGATAATATTGGCAAAAATCGGCCCCTTACGAACATAAAACTCTCCGTCCGACTGGCGGTAGATTTGTGTTCCCGGCCAATCCTGGAACACCTTCAATGAGAATGTGCCCATTGGACAGAATTGCCACCAGTATTCGCTCCAGCATATATTGCTGGCCAACGATAACCTTGCCAAACTCATTTAACAGCAACCGAATAAAAGAGTTTTTTTCTTGTACGATTTTTCCCAATTGCGTTACATCTGTCACCATTGATACATCTCCAGTTATTGATAAGATTTTTTCTTGCTTAATACAAGTGGAGTTTCAAATTGCATAAGCTGACTATATTTCTCCCTATATGATATCGACACATACAGTCAATCAGTCAAATTTTTTAACGCTTAAAGCACGAACAGACACGAGATGTAATTGTTAGATTACATCTCGTGTGCAGCAACACAACATGTCAACCCGAATTACTTAAGCACAAGCAATCTCAATCTTTTTTGGTTTGACTTTTTCAGGTTTTGCAATCTTGACTGTCAGCACGCCGTCTTTCATCTCTGCAGAGATGCTATCAGCATCGACATCCTCGGGTAATGTAAATTCTCTGCGATAGTTGCCAATACGTGTTTCCTGGTAGACAATATTACCAACAGACTCCATGCTGACATATCCAACAACCGTAAGCATATTCTTCTCTGCAGTAATTTCTACTTTTTCCTTGTCCACGCCTGGCATATCAAATTTAACAATGAACTCATTATCTGTCTCGCAAATATCAACTGCAGGCAGATAATACTCGAGATGCTGCTCTCTTCGTGTTATTTCAGACTCAGCTCTTTTCTCAATTTTATTTTCAGGAGCCATAATTTCACCTCCCTTCATTAAAGAATTTCTTCACTTTTATTGACATTTCATTTACGATTTGATCAGAATCTTTTTGCTTTTAGCTTCTTGAGCCTTGTGCATTTCAACCCTCAAGACGCCGTTTTCATATGTTGCTTTGATTGCTTCAGGATCGACCGGGTCCGGCAAAGTGACAGTCCGGGAGAAACCACCTGTAGCTCGTTCCTTCCGATGGTAACGGATGCTTTCATCGGTTTCGGGTTTGCGTTCACATTTTAATGTGACCGAATCCCCAAGAACCGTCAGGTCAATGTCATCCGCATTAAGACCGGGCACTTCTGCAATTAGAATGACCGCATCATCTTTGTTGTAGATGTTGATCGGGGGAAATGTGCCTCTCGGAACACTTCGCAAACCAATTGGATGACCAACTGCCCCAAACATCCGATCAAATTCTTCAAGAGTTTTAGCAACATCAAAAAAAGGATTTAAGCTTTCGATTAACATAATAACACCTCCCTTCATTCTTTGATTATTAACTTAACTGTACTTTATTTTTTCCTATCTGATTAGTTATCAATATTTAGCTCACATGTTCTCACCGAACATTTCACTAATTTGGACACGCAAATTATATGCCAGAATCCAGAATGATGACATAAGTTTTTATATTGTATGCCGTTAGGAAATCTTTAGTGGGGGCAATAGCAATAGAATTTCTGCCGTTTTGACAGATTTCGATTCCAACCCAGCTGTCAATTTTTACAGCATTTAATCATGTTTTTGTTGCTAAAATTTCTGTAAATTTCTGTCATATAAATGCTTATCAAAATCAGCAAATTGCTGGCATTCTATTTGCTAATTCTATCATGTTTTATCAGACAAAAAATGCTCAGGAGGATAAATAATGCGAGTTTTAAATGGTAAACCAGTTTCACCTGGATACGCAAAGGGAGTGGCCTTTGTCTATAACAAAAATTCAAATTTCGAAGTAAACTACCAGAGTATTGAACAAGAGCAGATTCATGGTGAATTTCAACGGTTTCTGGATGCATTACAGAAGTCATCTCATGAACTGAAGAACATACGCCAAAAAGTACTCAGCGAACTGGGGCAATCAGAGTCTCAAATATTTGCAGCCCATTTAGCTTTACTGAATGACAAGCGGTTTATTTCAAAAGTAAAAAATCGAATTGAGCGAGATCTTGTAAGCGTTGAGCATTCATTAGATGAAGAGGTCGGTGATTTGCTGGCTCGATCTTTGGGTATTCCGGCTGTAACAGGGATACCTAACGCATGTACAGAAATATCCGATGGTTCAGAACTTTTAGTTGATGGCGAAACCGGAATAGTTACGATTTCTTCTCACTTGGAAGATTCCGACAAATTCAGTGTCAAAAAGGAACGATATGATAAGCTATCAACAAGAGCTGAAAGTGAAAGCCAAACTGAGTGTATTACGGAAGATGGAGTCGAAATATGCCTGTTTGCCAACATCGGCAGGCCAGAGGAATCCTTGGAAATCAAGCGGAATAACTTAAAGGGAGTGGGGCTTTTCCGTACCGAGTGCCTGTTCCTTCTATTAAATAAACCACCAACCGTCGAAGAGCAAGTGTTCGCCTATAGCTCTGTTGCAAGTAACTTGCAAAATATGCCCGTTCATATACGCACACTGGACCTGGGGGGAGACAAAAAACCGCTGTTTTTGTCATCAAATTTTGAAAATAATCCGAACTTAGGAGCACGAGGGCTTCGTTTTTCATTGCTTGAAAAGGAGCTTTTGCAAATACAACTTCAGGCAGTTATTCAGTCGAACACGCATGGGAATATCAAAATCATGTTTCCAATGGTCATAGGTGGAGATGATCTGGCAAAGGCAATTGACTGTGTACATGCTGCCCATGATGCCGTCAAAAATGACAGGGTCCCTGAAATTGGAGCGATGATTGAAACCCCGTCCGCCTTATTTCAACTGGATGAGATCTTGGAACTTGCTGATTTCATTAGCATTGGAACAAATGACCTGGCGCAATTCATCCTTGCAGCCGATAGAAATGCGGTAGACTTATTGAGTGACGACTCCATTTTACACCCTTCTGTTTTACGCGCTATAAGTCAAATAATCGATTCGGCAAATCAACAAAACTGTCCCGTGTGTATATGTGGTGAAGCCGCGGGGAATCCAACCATTGCCTGCTTGTTAATAGGCATGGGTATTCGACAATTAAGCATGAGTCCCATCAGGTCGGCTCGTGTTAGAATGATGATTCGCCAATGCCAAATGAATATATTACAGGAACTTGCCGGAAAAGCTCTGAACAGCAAAAGCCCTGAGCAAGTCGTCAACTTGGTAGAACAATTTGAGCAGAATATGACACTGTATAAGC
>NBLM01000119.1 GCA_002084585.1 Planctomycetales bacterium 4572_13
GATTTCTCACGGCCCTTAGAGTTCTTGCTGTAAAATCGAATCTGCCGACCTTACAGGTTATTCAGCATATCCATCATATCCTTAACATTTTCCAGCTCCGCATCGGTCGCGGCGGCGTTAAGAATCACACTCTCGGTCTGCTCAATCGCCTCACCAACAGTCGTTGCGGTGGTATCAAAGTCCGCCGGGTCAAAGGTCATCGGCAGGAGGTAATCGATCTTCCCCGAGGCAATGTTCAGCCACATCGCAAGCAAGTGCTTCTTGGCCTTATCCAGCATGATTGAACTGTCATCGGGTTTCAGGGTCGTAAGAACGGTGTCTCTGTCAGCTTCAACATCCCCCGCCAGCGTTGCAAAAACCTGCGAACGATTTTTTATATCGGTCAAATAACCCGTCAGCTGCGGATCGCTCTCTTTATGCTTGCCCTTGCCGCCAAACTGGTGTTTCCAGTAGCCGGGCGTTCGCGGCTTGGTCGGAACAAGCGTCGGGGCCGGCCCCAAGACCTTATCGGAAGCACTCAGACTGCTGCCCACAACATAGCCCAGCACTTTACCCATCCAGCTATCCTCGCTGGCCGTATAGACCAGAATAGCCGAACGCGTTCCGGCACCGATAAACTGAGAGGGGACCCCTCGTTTGAAAAAAGTGAACCGTACGACATCATTGCCTCCCGGTATGTATTCCGTTTTGCTCACATAATACGGCGATATCGTGCCGGCATTCACACCGTTGACCGTAATATCAGAGGCCGAACTGGACGCATAACCGTCAATTGGGATGCCATTGATACTCTCAATGTCATATTTGGTCACAGGTTCATTACCGTCAACATATTCGAGAATATAAGCGAACTGAACCTTACCCGGAGTTACCTCCATAGGATCGGTCGCGTCAGTTCCGTCGAACGCCTCGTAATGGATATTGATGGTATAGTGATGTCCTTCCAAATTCGGCCCATCCTGCACAGTAACCACCCCCGCGGTCCCCGGTATGGCTGCGGCAAACACACCGCCTGTAACGCAAAGCAGCATCATTGCGCACACAAAAACAACTCGATTTGATCTTACACTAAACATTGGTATCTCCCTTCATTAAAAAGACATTAAAATCCAATTTTCAACATACGCACACCCTGTGTACGAATTGGAACACAGAACGGTTCTAAACTTTTTCAATAATTTGTAGAAATCGTCCGTGAAATGAACCCTTGACACCTCTTGCGTCAGATAACGACAGACCCCCCCGGTTTTCATTGAGTACAAGCTAAGCTGAGCGTCGTTTACGAACCCTCAATAACAAAACCGAGCCGCTTGCCAACAGCAAAAGCGTCGCAGGTTCCGGAACAACTAAGGTAATGGTCTCCTGACCATAGAGGCCATATGAAGACGAATCAGCCTCAATAGTAATATTTTCCTGGGGCATATCCGCCGGATTAAATGTTAAAATCAAAAGCTGAGAAACATCACCCTCGGCAAAAGTCCCGTTAAAGTCTGGCTCGTCATCATCAAAATAATACTCTGCCCGGTCTGTAAGTACCTCTGGCGTATATTTCGAAGCTATATAGTTCGGCAAAACCGGTGTCGGACTGCCACCCTGGTCAACAGCGACGGCACTGGTGTAGTCCCCGCTGTAAACGGTAAAGAACCACATGTTCACTGCTGTATCTCCTGAATCAACCCCTCCCAGATGCGTCAATTTGAACACGGCCTGATACAGACCGTTACTGCCCAAGGGGTCAGTTCCATCGGTTCCGTCATAGACCTCATAATCAACCTGAACGGCAAAACTGACCCATCCATCTGTTACATGTTCGAGTCGGTCGCTGAGTGTTGCCGTAGCGGTTGATCCATCGACCAAACCCGCGAAACTGTTTGAAATACATAGGCCAACAATTAAAAGAGCAAACGCTGCGTTTTTGAAAAATCTTTTACTTTCCATTCTACACTCCTCATCAATATCCCGTCCCTATCTCATTGTTTCAAGACATCACCCAATCCATAAAACAATTCCTCATATTTTGAACCGATATACTATCAGAAAAAGTGGGGATTGTCAACAAAATAGCGAAAACCAACATATAAGCTCTTTTATTTCCTGATTTTAACCCCTGTTAAAATAAGCAAGTTACAGAAAACACCGAAAAATTATTTTTTTACTATTTTTTGTTTTTTCACCCCTCCCGCATCGCCTCAATCGAGCGTTTCAACGAACCAAAGGAACGCGGGCATCCTGCCTGCGCTTGGGCGGCAATACTCCCCAGCACAGGCAAGATGCCTGTGTTCCAATCGTCAATAATTCCCGCAACGCGCCGGTTTGCTTTGGTTGTAATTGACGAAAAAGTAGCGCAGGGCATCGATGAGGTGGTCGTTTTCGCCGTCTTGCACCTTGGCCCGCACTTTCTCAAGCCCTTCCAAAATCTCGCTCGTGCGATATCGGCACTGAATCCCGAAATCAGCCAGCACCTTCACTTCGCCGGTACCGGTTACACCGTTTCGCGCACGGCCCGCCGGATCGACAAAGGTTCCCGCTACCTGTGCCTCCTCGCACGGCGTCCGCTGTTTGACCACCCCCGCGTGTTCGGCGATAATCTTCTTTTTCTGCACATACTCGTCGATCACCCGCACGACATCACCATCGACCTGAATCCACAGGCACACAAACGGATTGGTAAACCCAAAATCCATCGCCCGATACAATTTCAGCGACGCATCATAGCCCACCGGCCGCACATGCTGGCGCTCATCAAATTCACCAAACACCGCGTTTTCTAAGTTCGGCCGCAGGCACAGCATCTCGGCCTCAAACCCGTTCCGGCTGGACCGCCGCATCTGGCTGATGACATCATCGATCCGCAAATATCCCCGCGCCCGCCGGGCCTTACCCTGACAATCATCATTCAGCGGACACCGGCTGCACGACCGCTCTTGGGTGCATTGCTCGATGACCTCCCACACGCACCACTTGAAAATCGGCACATCATTCTCGACCGCGTCATCGATCACCTGCCGCATCAGTCCATAGGGCCGGTGCATCGTACTGAGCAACTCCATCGCCGCGACCTGCCGGTCATTGCCCTGGACGATAAACTTCGCCGCGTTGAACACATCGGTATCGAACAGCTCCACCTCATCACAGCGCAGCTTCTGCACATGCTGGCCGCGTACCGACCGCGCCGACTGCGACAAAACCTCCACCGCCGAGCCGTTCACAAACCGGCACGACTCCTTGAGCAGCTTGCCATCGAGATGCTCGCCAAACCGCTGCTGCACAAAGTTTCGCAAATACCCAAACATCCGCCCCGACTGCGCCAGCGACCCGGCCAGTATCCGCGTCTGACACCCCGGCTTAAACAACCCCTCCAAAAGCGACGCCACCGCCGCCAACTGCGTCTTGCCCCCGGCCCGATTGGCCCACACAATACAATCGCCATTGCTGCCAACGCGTCGGGCGGTGCCTTCAAGCAAAGCGTGTGGGTGCTTGTTTCGCATCGGCGCAAAATCCGCACGGTACGCATACCACAAATAATCCATCGGTGCATCGTGATGCTCGCACACCGGAACCGACGGAATCCACACCCCAAGATTATCCCCAACAAACCGCCGCAGTTTATCCTTCGACCCCGGCGGGCGCAACACTTCCATTTCATGATCCATAAAAAAACTCCTTCCAAAAAGTGTGAAAAATTCATTAACCGCTAACCGGTGGCACGGGCATCCTGCCCGTGGGAGCAACAAGATTGGCTCACATATTCATTTGACTGTGCCAACTTGCTGTGATAGGATTTCCTGCAATTGACGATTTTACAAAACTCTAACAATCCGCTAATGAGACGCTAACGAGAATCAGGTAGAAGTTCTGTTATGGCCAAAGAAACGATTTTGATTGTTGACGACGAAGAGGATGTGCTGGAGCTGGTTCGCTACAACCTCGCCAAAGAGGGCTATGCCGTCATTGCCGCCGAGACCGGCGAAAGGGCCTTGACCCAGGCACACGCCAAGGGGCCCGATCGGCCTGGAACTGGGCGCCGATGACTATGTAACCAAGCCGTTTAGCCCCAAAGTTCTCATCGCCCGCGTCCGGCGAACACTGCGCCGAAGAGTCGATCGCAGCACCGAAAAGGCACCGCTGAAAATCGGCCTGTTAGAAATCGACCCCGCACGCCGGCGGGTCCTGGTCGGCAGCGAATCGGTGGATTTAACCTTCACCGAATTCAACATCCTTTGCGCGTTGGCCAGACGGCCCGGCATGGTGTTCACCCGCTACCAAATCGTTGACATGGTACACGGCGATGACTATCTCGTAACCGACCGCGCCGTCGATGTGCAGATGGTCGGCATCCGCAAAAAGCTGGGGCGCTGCGGCGCCTACATCGAAACCGTCCGCGGCGTCGGCTACCGCTTTAAGGAATAACCCAATGAAAAAACGCCTGTTGTGGCAGCTTTATCCGTCGTATTTATTGCTCACCGTCGTCGCGGTGCTGGCGGTGGCGTGGTACAGCTCCCACTCGCTGCGGCGGTTTTATTACCGCCAGGTATCCGAAGACCTCCGATCCCGCGCCCAGTTGGTCCGTCAGAAGATGACCGCCGATTTAATCAGCCGCGACTTTGAAAAAATTGATCGGCTCTGTAAGCAAACCGGCCCGAGAAGCTCAACACGCATCACTGTCATCCTGCCCGACGGACGGGTCATCGGCGATTCGGATGAAGAGGTCAGCAAGATGAAAAATCACGCCGACCGGCCCGAGTTCCGCGACGCGATCACAAATAATCTCGGCCAGTGTCTCCGATTCAGCAAAACGCTGGACAAAAATATGTCGTACTTAGCGATCCCGATCCGGCGGGAAAATGAGATTTTAGCGGTGCTGCGAACCTCGGTTCCCGCCGCGGCCATCGACGAACAACTGGGGGAAATTTATCACAGGATATTCTGGGCCGTTGGCATTGTCGCCGCCATCGCCGCCGTCATCAGCTTGCACTTGTCAAAACGAATCAGCCAACCCATCGAGCAGATCAAAGACGCCGCCGGCCGTTTTGCTGCCGGTGATATGACCGGGCGGCTGGCCGTCTCAAAGCCCGACGAACTGGCCCAACTGGCTGAAGCGATGAACCAAATGGCGCACCAGCTCGACGAACGCATCAACACGATTACCACACAAAACAGCGAATCCGACGCCATCCTGTCGAGTATGATCGAAGGGGTCATCGCGATTGACTCCAACGGGCGGATCGTGCGAATCAATCGCGCCGCGGCGGC
>NBLM01000066.1 GCA_002084585.1 Planctomycetales bacterium 4572_13
GTACATTTTATATGACGGTGCAATTTGTGAGGTGAATTATGAATGCAACAAAAGGTTTTTGGAAACATACTGACAACGGTCATATCTACGCGATTGAGTGTACCCCGTTTGGCCAGATTAAAGGTGCCTGCGGCCCGCTGGATAAGGATAACCTGCCGGATTTAGAGACCTGCGAGTATGGCAAAGACATCCTCATCTGGATCGAATCGACCATGACCGAGGGCAAACTCCGCCGCTTCAACGCCGAACCCATGGTCAAAGAGGGCTATTAAAGGAACGCAGGCTTCCAGCCTGCGCAGGGTGCGAGTGTCGTCGCACAGCACAGGCAGGATGCCTGTATTCCATTAAAGACGCACCCAAGTGGACTTATGCCCACGCAGAAGCTATTCCTCTTTACCTTCAGACGCCCACTGCATCGCACGGGTAATCAGCGATGACGCAAAGATAATCGAGGCGCCGGTGAACAACTCGTTCATTTCGGGCTTAATCGCACTGATAATCGCCAGCAGGGCAGACAGGAACATTACACTCATTACGATCAGGTCCGCTTGTTTTTTCTTCGCCACATTTCTCTCCTTAAAATATCAAAATCCGATTTTTCAGTACATCCCTTTCTTATCGGGCATAAAGGGGGAAAATCTTTAACAATAAACAAAAGCGCGTCGGCGCAAGCCGACCGATTACAACGCTAAAGTTTCCCGAAAACGCCAGCGTACTCCAAAAACGCAATCGGACTCATCCAACAGCAACCGGGAATTAAAATCCCAAGCCCGCAGGGGTCGAATAAAACAACACTAACATTTTTCAGAAAGGAAATTACATGAGCGAAGAAAAGTCAGTAAACAGCGAGGAAGAAGTGCAAGTTGAGGCGCAGAACACGGCCAAGGGCAGCTTAACCGTGCCGCCCGATGATGCTCAGGCCTCAAGCCCCACACCTCAGGTCTCACAGAAGACCCAAGGCGTCAGGCCGTCGCCCGATCATGGGGCGGGCGTCTTGCAAACGGCCGCGAAGAAGGCCGCACGCAGTAACAGCCGTACCGACATTCACGAATACATGCGGCTGCGACGAAACTTTGTCTAAACAAAAGCAACAGCGGCGCAAGTACGCCCGATGAAACGCTAACGGTCGGCTCGCGCCGACGCGCTGTTGCCAAATCAATATCCAATTTTCAGAAAGGACTACAAATGAGTTTTACAGGAAAAGCAACTTATTCGAGTGGAGCAACACTGCCGGAAATCGCCGAGGATGTCTCGGATGTGATTTCGATTATCTCGCCGTTCGAGACGCCGCTGCTGGATGTGCTGGGCGACCCCATGCGGGCCGCGACCAGCACGCATCACGAGTGGCTCGAGGATACGCTACTGCCCAATACTGACACCATTGACGACAGCTCAATTATGGACGGCGAAACGGAAAGTTCGTTCGATGTCGCCCACGGCGAACGATTTCTTGCCGGTGATCAGATTCAGGTGGCCGGCTCCAAAGAGCTGATGTTGGTTACGGCGGTCGCGTCCAACACGCTCACCGTCATCCGCGGCTATGCCGGTACGACCGCCGAAGTGATCGCCGACGAACAGACGATCAACATCCTCGGCAACGCGGCACTCGAAGGCGGCGACAAACCCACCCCGCGGTTTACCAACCGCACGCGCTGCGGCAACTTTACGCAGATCTTTACCGCCGCCGCAGAGGTCAGCGGGACAGATCTGGCCGCGTCGCAGTTGGGTCTGGCCGACGAGATGGATTACCAAAAGGCCGAGCGGCTGCGTGAACTGCTGCGGGATTTGGAAAACACCGTCATCAACGGCGGGGCGCCCACGGCGAATCCGCAGGGCAGCGATACCGTCCGGCGGACAATGAAAGGGGTTCTGGCGCATCTGGCAACGAATGTGTTTGCCACCGGTGATACGGATTTCCCGACGGGCGATGGACTGGACGAGGAAAAGATCAACTTCGTCCTGCGAAAGATTTGGGAAAACAGCAACGGCAACATCGACACGATTGTCGTCGGCGGGTTCCAGAAGCGAAAGATCAACGGCTTTTTGAGTGCCGTTCGCGGGTACGACTCCGGCGAGACGACCTATCGCGACGGAGTGAGCGGTTACGAAAGCGATTTCGGAATGTGCAAGATCGTAACGACCCGATGGATGCCGGCCGACGCGGTGATGCTGTTGGATTCGTCGCGCGTCAGCGTGCTGCCGATGGCGGGCCGCAGCTTCCACTTCAAACCGCTGGCCGCCACCGGCGACAGCGAGTGCGGCGAACTCATCGGCGAATACACCCTCGAACTCCGCAACGAAGCAGCCCACGGCATCATCCGTGGACTTGCGACGAGCTAATGCAGTAGCCCGAAGCGCGAGCGCAGGGATTTTTTGACGGGATTAACAGGATTTACATGTATCCTGTTGATCCCGTTAATCCTGTCAAAAATATTCTGGATATCAAGTTAAACAGTTCCGCGTGGGCACGGCCCACCCTACAGATGCGGCAGGCGGCGGTAGATGTTTTTTCGATTGCCGATGGCTAAGATGTGGACGATGATCTGATCGTTGATGATTCTGTAGATGATGCGGTAGTCGCCGGAACGGATGCGATAGACATTGTCTTTGAGTTTCTTATGGCCGACCGGGTGCGGATTTGTTTTTAATAAGTCGATCTTTCGGGTGATTTGCCGTTCCGGCTTTTTTGGTAAAGCAGAAAGAAACTTCAACGCCTCGGTGTCGATCTTTATGCGGTACTGCATCGGTTACAGTCCAAGCTTCTTTTTGGCGATGTCCCAATCGACAAAATCATTTCGTTTGATGGATTCTTCGGCGGCCTCGATATCGATTGCGTCTTCGATGGCCTCCAGCAGTTTCAGGTCGTCTAAGCTGACGATGACGCAGGCGGCTTTGCCCTGTTTTTCGATGGTGATTCGCTCGCCGGTATAACGAACCCGATTGACGATGTCGGAAATATCTTCTCGTAATTTTGTAACACCTAAACTGACCATGTCAAATTCTCCTGTAACAGCTTATGAGGGTGCATCTATTTCGTTCTTATTATAGTATCGCAAATGTAGAGAGTTTGTTCAAGTACAAAATGTCAGAAATGTACATAATATACAAAGTGTGATTGAAAATATCTGTTTTTAGCTTAATTTTAAGGTTTTAGTTTGAGAGAAAGGATGGTTTTATGAATTTATTTTCGAGGGATGTTGATTTGGCGCGGTATGAGCCGGGGGTGTTTGGGGCTTGGTATTTGTCGTCGCAGGTACTTTGCGGCGGGACGAATGGGATTGTCGCCGGGACGCAGTTTACCGCAAGCGGTGTGGACTTTTCGGCGGCGCAGGTGGCAGAAGGAGGCGTGATTTATTTGGAGAGTGCAGACGGGGCGATCAAAGGGGCGTTCGAGATTGTTAGTGTGATTGACAGTACGCATTTGACGGTGTCGGTGCTGCGGGCCAGCGATGAGCAGTCGGCGATTCCCATCGGTTCGGCGTCGGGGTTGACCTGGCGAATTGTGTCGTATGCCCCGCAGGCGTATGAGGTGTTGTGGCAGTTGTCGCAGAAGCTGGGGTTGTCGCCGGGGTGTGCGAGCGCCCAGAGTGTGGACGATATTGTTGAGGTTGAGCCGCTGCGGCAGGCATCGGTGTTCGGGATTTTAGTTGCGGTGTTTGAGGCGTTGTACGCCGGACTTGACGGGCAGACGGTACTGGTCGAAAAGAAAGAGCATTACCAGTGGCGATACGAAAAGGCGATTGAACGATTGACGGTCAATGTGGATACCGATGGCGACGGGGATGCGGACCAAAGCGTGCGGCCGTCGGTGGTGCAACTGGTGAGGGAATAGGGATTGACGATTGACGAACGGCGATTTATCGTTGTCTCAGGAAGCCGAGGAACATATGGCAGGGGGCGTCGATTTGGGCGTTGTTGGGATCGGTGCCGAACCAGCCGTCCTGGGCGGTGTCGTAGGAGAACAGGGCGGTTTGTCCGCAGGGCATTGGGTCGGCGAAGGTCAGGGCGTAGTCGGTTTCGTGGGGGTAGTATTTAATGCGTTTGCCGGTCAGCGGCAGCAGGGTTCGCTCCGGGTCGATGCCGGCGTCTTCAAGGGTCGGCGGATAGGTCTTGTTGGCTTCTTTATAAGTATCCAGATCGGCGGCCAGTGCGAGCGTTATTTTGCGGGCTTTGGCGAGGTAGGCGTTGCGCTGTTTGAGCAGACGGCCTTGTGCAGTGTGGAAGGTGGCCCAACACGACAGCAGCACCACGAAGATCGTCAGCCAGAGCCAAGCGCTGAGGCGGATTTTTTTGTTTTCGCTTCGGCATGATGAGCTTGCCACCGCGGCCCAGGCCGCGATAAAGAACAGTGCCGGCAGTGCCTGAATGGCCTTGCTTGTCAGGGGGTTTGGCAGGGTATGGACATCCATCGCACAGACAATGGCAAAGGCGACGATGCCGGCGAAGGAAAAGATGATGCCGAGGGAACGGGGTACGACGAGCAGGCCGCAGTAAAACGACAGGACGCAGGTGGCGAACCAGCCGACGGAATAGACCTTCACGGCGACCGAGTAGGTGGTGTAGTCGGACGCGGCTGCAAATAACGCCGCCGCGACTGCCGCCGCCAGTGCGAAGACACCGCACGCCGGCAGATGCCTCAAAAAATACTTTGCATTCTCGCCCATCGTCGAAGCTCCTTTTTCCTCATGGATTGCCCCAATTATAGGTCGTCTGCCGAGGATGTCAAAACAAATAATCAATAATTCAGTTATCAATTCGGAAGGAGTTATTATGGGACGGACGAATCAATGGCGGCTGGAGCGGCGGGTCAGCGTGTCGGTGTTGGTGCAGCTGATCACGCTGGCGGGGCTGATTGTGGGAAGCTGGGTAAACCTGCAAAGACAGCTCGACCTTGTCAGCCACGATGTCAAGCAACTGCTAACGGTACAGGAAAAGTTCTGCGACAAGCTCGAACGCGTACGAGACCGAACAATCGCCCAAGAATACCGCCTGCGAACGGTGGAGCAAAGGGAAAGTTTTGTTAGCCCTGATAAGGGCGGAAGATAGTTAGCCGGATGCGTAAGCGTCCGGAATGGGTTGTTCTTAACTCATCAAAGCCCCGACGGGGCGAAAGAATTATCCGAGTTACTTTCGCCCCGTTGGGGCTTTCAGTTGGAGGGGTTACATTTACCGGGGGCTTACGCCGCCCGGCTAAATTACTTTTGTCCCTTCGGGACTTCGTTTTCAATTTTATTTTTCAGAAAGGAATGAATTATGAAGAAGTTAGTGGTCATCAGTTTGTTGCTGTTGTGTTTGTGCGGGTGTGAGGGGTTTCGGTATGCGGCGACGGAGGCACAACGGGAAAATGCGTGGCTGCATTGGCGGGTGTGTGCTGCGGCGGCCCAAACGGCGGGTGATGAAAATGCTTCGCCGGGGTTGTGCGGGTTGACGGAATTGGCGCATTCGCAGAGCGGGGCGTTTGTGGCCGATTATGGTCTGCCAAAGCACCCACAAGCTTCGCTTGAAGGTGCCACCCCGGGCCAAAGTGGCACGGGCTTGGAGCCCGTGGATCACGGCCAAGATGGCCGTGCCACCAGGGTTGCGTCTCAAGCCAGGCAGGATGCGATGCGGAAGCCGGATGTGTGGGTGCTGGCCGATGGGGCGATGGAGCTGGGGATCGCGCTGGCCGGCTTGGTTGGCGGAGTGTATGGACTTCGCATCGCGGGGTACTTGAAGCAGGCCCGCGAAAAATCAAAGGCGCTCAAGGAGATTGTCGCAGGCAATGAACTGTTCAAGCAGCTCTGGCCCGGACAGGCGGACCGTTTCAAGGAAAGTCACCGCAAGCAATCGCCGCCGACGCAGCGGATTGTAACGCAGTTGAAAGCGGGGTGATCTGTTTTAGGGGAACGCGGGCTTCCAGCCTGCGCGGGGGAACAGTGACGGCCAACGGCTTATTTATACCGTACAGAACCACTGAACCCCAGCACAGGCAGGATGCTTGTGTTCCATTACAGGATAATATGAGTTTTTTTTGAGGTTTTTGTTTCCAATTGGCCCCAAAGCCCGATATAATCCCAATTCAAGCGATGACAGGGAAGTTTTTGTGTAATTTGAAATGGAACGCTATTCGGTGTCAGGAGATCAGGTTATGAGGCGAATTACAACTCTATGGGCGGTTGTCGTACTGTTTGCGCTGGGTTCGTCGGCTGTGCTGGCCAAGGGCGGTAAAGGCCAAGGCGGCGGTAAAGGCAATAAAGAAGCCAGGCAGGTTCAGGATCGCAAACAACAGCAACAGCGGCAAGGTAAGGCCGGTGGAGACGAAGTAAAGGCCCAGAAACGCAAGGGCCAAAAGCAGGGTAAAGCGGCGAACGAAAAGGTCAAAAAAGCCGAGGGCAAGGCCGCCAAAGAAGCGGATGCCGTTGAAGAAAAGGCAAAAGCAGGCAAGCAGAAAGCCGCCAAGGGAAAAGGAAAAGGCAAGGCCCAAAAGCAGGCGGCGCTGGCTCGGCAGATTGAGCACGAACAGGCCAAACACGGAACACGCAAGGCGCGACTGGCGGAGATGCTGAAAGTGGCCGAGGACAAAGGCGACGACAAGGCCGCGGCGCGAATCCAAAAGCTCATCGATAAAGAACAGGGTCGATTTGACAGAAAGAGCAAGAAGATGACCGAACGCGGCAGTAAAGATGCCGGCGATGCGGACGACGAAAACGATGACCAAGCGGACGGCGACGAAGAATAGAGACCGCGTGGGCATGGCCCACCCTACAATAGGAGAATGATTATGGTAGTGCGAATTTTATGGGTATTGGTCGCGGCGGCGGCGATGACGATGGGCGGTTGCGAGAAGAAGTCCGAACCGGCTGAGGTGAAGGTTACCGCCGAAAATCTGGACAGCGAACTGGACAAAATGGAAAAACAAATCGAAGCGGATATTGCGGCCGAATAAGGGTGCCGCTTTTTAATGGATTGATGGGAATTTAATTTAGGGAGTTGTGCTATGTTGTTACGAATGTTACTGGTATTGGTGGCGGTTGTTGGGTTGAGCGTGAGCGGTTGCAGCAAAAAAGAGCCGACGGTTGGCGATGTGGTTAAGCAGGCCGAGAAGGATGCTGACAAGGCCGCTGAAGAAGCAGCTCCGGTTGCCGAAGAAGCGGTTAAAGATGCTGAAAAAGCAGTCGGAGACTTGCAGAAGTAAGTTGCGACGGATCGCAATGGTGTAAAATTTGTAGCAGGGCGGCACGGTTCGCAAAGGACGGTGCCGCCGTTTTTTTTGTAAGAGTTCACACTTTAGTGTACAGAAAAACAAGCTAAAGCTTGAACGCTTACGGTACGACGGGCAGGGTGAGGGTAAAGCAGCTTCCGCGGCCGGGTTGGCTGTTGACGCTGATGCGTCCGTTATGGACCTGGGCGATGTGTTTGACGATGGCCAGTCCCAGTCCGGTGCCGCCGGCTTTGCGGCTCCTGCTTTTGTCGGCGACATAGAACCGTTCAAAAATCCGCTCCTGATGTTTTTCGCTGATGCCGCAGCCGGAATCGCGAACTTCGATTCTGATTTCATTCTCATCCCGGCAGGCCCCGACCTCGACGGTGCTTTCGGCTGGGCTGTATTCGACGGCATTGTTGACGAGATTGGTAACGGCCTGTTCCAGCAGGGCGGGGTTGATTTGAGCGCGGAGGTCTTCGTCGCAGTCCAGCGTGATCTCGATGTGTTTCTCTTGGGCCCTGACCCCCGACAGCTCGACGGCCTCGGCCAGGACGGGTGCCAGCGGGAGGATGTCAAACGAGAACGCCCTTTTTTCGCCGCTTTCCTCCAGCCGGGACAAGCAGAACAAGTCGTCGATAATCGCGTTGAGCCGGTTGGCGTGTTTGCCGATGATCTCCAGAAACCGCCGCCCCTGCTGCGGCTCGCTCAATGCCCCTTCCAGCAGCGTTTCGACAAAGCCCTTGATCGAGGTGATGGGTGTTTTCAGTTCGTGAGAGACATTGGCCACAAAATCGCGACGCATTTTTTCCAGTTGTTTAATCCGCGTAATATCGCTCAATACGATGACGGCGCCGTTTTTTTCATCG
>NBLM01000013.1 GCA_002084585.1 Planctomycetales bacterium 4572_13
GGTAGTGGCCAGTCACGCCGGGCCGACAACCTTTGATGGCCAGTATCCTGCGGATATAGTAATCTTGGACGATGTATCCATCGGCCTGGAGGGGACGGTGGAGTTTGAGTTTAAGACTGACAATACCGAATGGTCTGCGACGATGTGGCATCTCGGCGGTCCAGCGTGGACCGATCACGGACCAAATATATGATTTCCTTTGACGACGAAGAAGGGCTCGATGACGGCGGTATTTTCGTGGAAATGAAGAACGACGCCTTCCCTGCCCGTGAGATCGTCTTTTGGCATACACCCTTCACCGATACCACCGGTTGGCACAGCATGACCCTCTCGTGGAAACAGGGCGAAGATACCGTCATCGTCGTTGATGGTTCGGTATCGACGGTAGCCAATGTTCGTGATCTGGTATACCTATATTACGCTTGAGGAGCTTCTGGTTATCGAAAGCGGCACGACCGATGTTGCCGAGGGCGGCAATACCGATAGTTTCAATATTTCTTTAGGTTATGAACCGAACTATGATGTTACGGTATCGCTGGCTGATACCGCGGCGACCAATCAGGTAACACTCTCGGACTATACACTTGTCTTTACCGATAGCAGTGGTGCGACCCCATGGAACGAGGCGCAAACGGTAACGGTAACCGCCGTTGATGATGCGATTCTCGAAGACGAGATACACACCACGACCCTCTCAATTGATACGACCAGCAGCGATGCCGCTTTTAACGGCCTAAGCGACAGCGTTGTCGTCAACATTACTGACGATGAGGGGATTACCGGCATCTATGTCGATGCCAACGATACCAATACAGACGCCAACGACGGGACGGCCCTGTGGTTCGTTACGCCGCCGGTGGTCGATGACGGCCTCTGGGGCAGGCGAACCGATGAGCCGGATGTTCAGGAAGAAGGGGATTTCTATGAAACGAGCAATTCGGAAGATGTCCTGCTGTTAAAGACCACTCTCAGCGGCTTGCATCCCTGCCATCCTTACGATATTCGTATCATCACCGTAGCCGATACCACCGCAAGCTGGAGCATCAATGCCGGTTTTGACCCCTGTTCGCTGGCTTCATACAGTTGGGACAGTCCCACCGCCAGACTGACCGGCAAATACGACAGCGGCAACCTGGCCCAGTTCGAGGCACTCATCGGCAGGGGTATGACAGATTACAACGGTGTTCTCGTCGTGTATATAGATTCATCAGGGACGGATACCTGGTATGACGGCCTGTCGTATGAGGTTGGCGGCATCGTTATCGAGACGGTAACGGTCGGTGATATTGAAAACGCCGGTGAGTCATCCGGCGGAGGCAGTCTGGGCGAATCTCGTATTTGCGGAGCGGTTGATTATGTCTATGAGATAGGCAAGTTCGAGATAACCGCCGGGCAATATGCCGCGTTCCTTAACGCGGTGGCCGCGACGGATACCTATGGCTTATACTACGCAGGTATGGACACTACTTTTGGCTGCAAGATAGAGCAGCGCCCAGGATCTTACAACCACCGAGGACGGCTCATACATTCTAAACGGAGCGGTAACCTCTGAGGCACTTACGGCGGTGATTCGCCGCAGTGACGATCCCTACCGAGGATGAATGGTACAAGGCCGCCTATTATAACCCCGCTACTGCAAGCTACTGGAACTTTGCAACCAGTTCGAACAACACTCCGAGCAACGGAAAGGATTATCCGTGGGACACTGTCGGAAAACTGACTCCACCTTTCGAGGACCCTGGCAACAGTGTCTGCTATTTGGACGGTGACAACGACCTTACTTATGATAGCTCTGCTGGCGAGGATTGGCATATGACAGAGGTGGGTACATTTACCAATTCAGCCAGCCCCTACGGCACATTCGACCAGAGCGGCAATGTGTGGAATTGGAACGAGTCGATTATATCAGGTCAGGCCCGCAGCATTCGCGGCGGCAGTTGGCGATCCTATTATAGTCCTCTAAGGGCTGCTAACCGTCTTTCCAATATGGAACCGGGAAACTCTTCGGACAGTAGTGGCTTTAGGCTCAGTCTTGTCGTACCCGGCCCGCCCCCTGGGTCACCGGAGATTCGCATCGAGACGAGTTCGCTGGACTTTGACTGCACCGATTCAGGCGGTGGCGAAGCTCAAGCAATGATGACAATGGAAGCGACGACAGCAGATGAGTTATTGGTGAACATGTCGCTGGACAGTTCCTATACGAAAGATGAGATAGAGCAGGTGGCAGGGATTACGCCGCAGTTCAAACTAACCGATGCCGAAAGAATAGAATCACAGTTTGCCGCCGGACAGGAAACGGTCAAAGTGATCGTCAACCTTGTCAAACCCAGGCAGCTTAAAGCGATGGCCCAATTCAAGACCCGCTCGAAGCTCTCCGGCAAACAACGCAAACAGGCAATGCTCCAAAGACAGCAGGAAATCGCTGACTTGCAGGATGCCGTCATAGACAGCGTCAAGGCAAATATCACGATGAAGACCAATGGCAAGGGCAAAGCTAAAGGCAAGTTCAAGCTGGGCCACCGCTTTAAGAATATATCGGGATTTTCCGCCGAGGTTACCTATGAGGATTTAGAGACGCTCAAGAACGACCCGTTTGTCCGTTCGATAGAGCCGGTCTTTGAACTGACGGCCCATCTTCAGCAGGGACTGCCGCTGATGAATGCCCTGGCTACCCGCCCGCTTTATAACGGGATGGGGCTGTCCATCGCTATTTGCGATACTGGTATTGACAGCACGCACCCGAGGTTAGACGGTGGCAAGGTCATCGGCGGATATGACTTCGGCGACAGTGACGGCGACCCGTCCCCGAACGGCCAGGCACACGGAACCTGTTGTGCGGGTATTGCCGCCGGTGATTTGGGGACCGTTGGTGATTATATCGGCGGCATCGCCAACGGTGCCAAACTGTATGACCTGAAGATTTCCCACGGCACTGGCGGCAGTGCTGAAACCGCTGCGATGGTCGCTGCCTGGGACTGGTGCATTACACATCAGTATGACGACCCTGCCAACCCCATTATGGTCGTCAGTACGAGTTTTGGCGGCGGCTCCCATTCGGGTATCTGTGATGGCGAAGTAGAGTCAATGACAGATGCCGCCGCTGGCCTGAACGCCGCCGGGATAACGGTTCTTGCTTCATCCGGCAACGATGGCTATACCGCTGCCATAGGTTGGCCGGCGTGTATCAGCAATGTGGTTTCCGTCGGTGCAGTCTATGATGCTGCCGGTTCATACAGTTTTTCCCTTTGCGACGACCCTGATGCAGAGGCAGATAGGGTAACCTGCTATTCCAACAGTGCCGATATTCTTGATATACTCGCTCCGAGTAATAATGCCTATACCACTGATATTGTCGGCAGCGATGGCTACTCTTCGGGCGACTATTCCGCCACATTCGGCGGAACATCCGCGGCCTGTCCCTATGCCGCCGGTGCGGTTGCGGCGTTGCAGTCCGCGGCCAAAGAGACGACCGGCAGTTATCTCAGCCCCGAAGAGGTATTGTCAAGATTAAACCTTTCAGGGGTTCCGATAGCCGATGTTAAGGTGCCGAGCATTATCAAGCCGCGGGTTGACTTAGGCGAGGCGATCGCGTCTCTGGATGATTCGTTCGAGACCTTTGAGATTTATAACGACGGCCAGCGGATTCTTGATGTTAATGCCATCAATAAACCCGATTGGGTAACGCTTTTACCCCAGCCGCCTTACTCTGTAAATCCAAATGACAAAGTGTCGGTACTGGCCGTTGTCGATTGCGATAATTGCGGCGGCGGCAACCTGAGCGGCCAACTGAAAATATACAGCAGCGACAGCGACAAAAGCCCCTACCCCGATGCTGTTTATGTCTATAAGAAGTGCTGTCAGTGGCGGGGCAGTCTTGACAATACCTGCGATGTGGATTTTACTGATTTCGCGATGTTCGCATCAAAATGGCTGGACGATACCTGCCTGCCGTTTACATGGTGCAGCGGTGCCGATTTCGACCGCAGCGGCGAGGTTGACATGACCGACCTGAACCAATTAGCCGAAAACTGGCTGAAATAGTTTTCAGGAGAACTAAAAGGAGTCATATCAATCACGGAGGTTGATTGTGATCGGTAAGCAGAAACGCTGGCGGGGGTTTTTCGGGGCGTTGTTCACGACCGTCAGCAGCCGCATGACAAAATCAGGGTAAAATGGAAACGGGCCGCTTTTTCAACAGTCCCACTGTCCCTACTGTTAAAGGATCACATCGGCTGTGAGTGCTTGTCAATAAGGCACTTACAGCCGTTTTTGGGGGTCGGGTACACGATTTCATCCCAACGCCAACGGCATCCGCAAAAAAAACATTGAAAACAGTGTCGACTTAACTATACTAATCCGATTCGTAAATCGTTTGGAAAACAGGGATTTGACTAAAAACACAGGTGGGCGTATGCATTTAGTAAAGTGGACCCGGAAAAACATGCAAAAAATTATGGTTTTCGTCATTATTTTCTGCATGGTTTCATTCGTCATCGGCTCAGTAGGGCTTAAATTGATCGTCGGCATCTTCGGCGGTAACAATCAGTTGATCGCCACTTATGGCGACGAACAAAAAATAAAATCGCCGGATTTTATTCAGGTACAAAATGAACTGGGTGTTCTGCGAATGCTGATGGCCGACCAGTTACTGATGGCTCAATCCGGCAGCGGGATGACCGGACCTTTGCTGGTCCATCTTTTATTCCCGGATTCAGAGTTTTCGGCCCAGATTGCTTCCCAAATGAAACAGGCCGTTCAGCAGGGCAAACTTCCGATTTCCCTGAACGAATTAGACCACTTTTTCCAGCAGCGCCCCGAACGGCCGGAGATACTGTGGCTGCTCCTGAAGAGCGAGGCCCATCGAGCCGGGTGTGCTGTCTCAAATGAGACGGCGGGGCAAACACTTCGTTATGTCATCCCACAGATGACCGGCAATCAACTCGATGCGGCGGGACTGGTCAACCAGATTATCCGCCGAAACAATATCACTGAGGGACAAGTTCTTCGCATTCTTTCGGACCTGATGAGCGTGATGGCCTATGCCGATAAGGTAATGGATAGTCAAGCCGTTACAATCAACCAGACCAAGGCAACACTCGGACGCAGCAAAGAACGCATCGACGCGGACTTTGTGAAAATCGAAGCCAAACCGCTGATCGACGAAAACGCCGACATTACGGAGCCGCAGATACAGGCACAGTTTGACGCCTACAAAGCGGCTGTTGCCAACAATCTAACGGATGACAACCCGTTTGGATTCGGATACAAACTTCCCAAGCAAGTTCAACTGGAATACATGGTCGTTTTAATGGATGATGTCAACCAGCAGATCGAAAAACCCACGGCCGAAGCCGTCGAAGAATACTACAGCCGCCACATCGCCCGGTTCCAGACATCAAAGCCGTCCGATCCCAATGATTCTGAATCGGAAAAGATCATAGAAACCCGTCCATTTGCCGAGGTTGAAGCAGACATACGCCGGGCGCTTGAGGCGGAAAAAGCACTCACTCAGACGAATATCCTCTTTAACGAGATCAAGGATAAGACAGAAAGCGGATTTGAAACGCTGAACTTTGACGCCGCCTCTGCGGGCGAGCTGCAAAAAGCGGCTGGCGATTTCGTCGTTGTTGGCGGTGAACTGGCTGAAAAATATAACATCCCCATCGCCGTGGGCAAAACGGGCTGGCTTGATGCAGCCGCATTCGGACAGGACAAAATCCTCGCCAACATGGGCGTTCGTCGGGGACAAAATCTTCTGCGACTGAACGATCTGGCTTTTGCCGCCGCCGAAGACAAACCCCAACAACAGCGAATCGGAATCCCATCGGTTCGTGTGTGGCAAAATATCGGCCCCCTAAGCGGCGGCTATTACTCCGAAAAAGACAGCGAATTCTACCGGCTGATGGCATTGGTTCGTGTGGTCGGGATCCAAGAGGCCGCCGTGGCGGACACTGTCAATACTACATTCGACACCCGGGGTATTGTGCTCGGCGACCTGCCGACAGAAGACGATGATACAACAGTTTCACTGGCCGATCGGGTCAAAGACGACCTCCGGCTGCAGGCCGCTATGATGGATGCCAAGGCCCGGGCCAACGAACTGGCCGCCTCTGTCAGCGAACAGGGATGGGAGAATGCGATAGCGGCCTACAACAGCAAATATGCCAAGGACGAAGAGCCCTCCGAAGAAGAGGACGCTCCGGCGGAAGAAGAAGCTGTGGACAGTCAACGAATCGAGTTGGGAAGCATCAAGCAGCAGCTTCGTATCTCGCAGGCCGAAATTGAACGGGCCAAGCGAATCATGCTCGAAAATCCGGCTTCGGCTCGCTATCTCCGGCAGCAGATTGCCAGCCATCTACTAACCAATCAACTCAATGCTCTACTGGGCGAAGACGCCGAGACAACCGGTGAGATTCAGACGGTGCTGGCATCTGAAGCCGAGCGGGTGTGTTATGTTGTTAAGGAAGTCGTTCGTCAACCCGCCACAATCGACGACTATCTGGACAACAAGGCCCAGACGGCGCTGCAATTGAGTGTTGTCGAATCGGCGTCGCTTGCACTGGTACACTTTGGCCCGGAAAATATCCTGGCACGCATGGGGTATCAGCCCCAACAGCAAGAGGAAGCAGACGACCCGCCGGAAGAAGAGGTTCCTGCGGCTAAAGCGGAAAACGAAGAAAACTAAATGGCAGAGACAAACACAAATAATCGTTTGTCCCTGGATAAGGGGCTGTGGCTGATCATCGTCGGACTGGCGGCCTGGATGATTCCCGGTGCGGGGCATTTTCTGATCCGTGAGCGAAAACGCGGGATTATCCTGTTTAGCGTTACCACCGCCCTGTTCGTAACCGGTCTGTTCGTCGGGTCGATGGGTGTGGTGGATTGGGTGACGGGGCGGATATGGTTCTACGCACAAATCCTGTACTCGCCGGCGGTGGGCCTTATCGGTAATATCACCAAACACGGCGGCTACCCCGTCTATGGGCGGCCCTGTGATGTCGGGCAGATTTACACCTGCATCGCCGGGATGCTGAATCTGCTGTGCATCCTCAGTGCGGTGTATATGGCCTATTGCGGCCGCGGCGAGATGATCGGACATGAAGAGGAGCAAGACAATGGCTGATTACGGCTTGGTTCTCGCGGCGTTTACCGCGCCGATCGAAATCGGAACAACCCCATCCTCAATGCTGTGGATGTTCCCCCTGCTGGCGGCGATTGCACTGGTTTACAAAGCCACCAAGATGCGCGTGCTGTTCACAAAAAAATATCTGCTCGAATCGCTGCTTCTGTTCCTATCCGTCAGCGGCTTTCTGATCATGGCAATTATCGTACTCAACCTGCTGAGCTGGCTGGTTACGAGTTAGAAGAATTTTGAATTGAGGGATACCGACAAAAACACGGCCAAGCAGAGCTTGACCGTGCCACCCAATAGCTATTATTGCTGTTCAAGAATTTGGGTCGCGGCTTCAGGATTATCCGTTGTGATCCCATCCACTCCAAGATCGATCAATGCCTGAACTCTGTCCATATCATTAACGGTCCAGACCCAAAGTTCTAATCCTGCTGAATGGACCATTCCAACTTCAATCGCCCTTATTTTATCGTGCCTCCAATCGATAAAATCAATCCCATCATTTGCTATGCCCTCAATGATGGTAGTCGTGAGAGGATCAGTAGTCCCAAGAAGACCCGTCACAATGTTAGGATCCAACCCCTCAAGGTCAGTAAGAAACTTCTTATCAAAAGAAATAACCACAACATCGGTCGTACACCTCAGGGTGTTAAGAATATCCAGATACTGCTGGGGTGTTCCTGTCTTTCTCTCTATGCAAGGGGTCATATCAGGCAGCGTAGCAAGAATCGCTTCGTTCAAAGTAGGAACCAACTCACCTTCGAATTCAGACCCCTTCCAGGAACCGGCATCTAACTTCCTGATATCGGAAAATAGCATGTCCTCTACTAATCCGGAACCATCAGTAGTACGAACAACATTTGCGTCGTGCATCAATACTAACTGCTCATCATCTGTTGTCTGAACATCAAACTCAACCATCCCTGCATAATTACGGGAAGCGTTACAAGATGCTATTGTGTTTTCCGGTGTAATAGCAGAATACCCTTTGTGAGCGACGATTGTTACATCCAGCGGTTCGATGCAGGAACCGTCTAAAGGGTGTGTACAGTTTAACCACTGAGAAGCGAATTTAGAGAAGTCCGCCAGGTCAACATAGCAATTCGTGTCGAAGTCCATTTCAAGATAGCCCCAGTCGCCACAGTCAGCCGCCTGCGTACCAGCGGCCATCACACAAACCAACAAGCCCACAATCAACAATTCTCTCTTCATCATCACCCCTTTTCCCCAAACAAAAGTGGAACTTTCTCCATCGCAGATTGAATGCCAATCTGCAACTCACATCATAATACGACCACCGACCAGACACAAAAACTGTGTTTACGGCATCCCTGAGTACATTTACGCAAAGACTTGGTCGGCTTGAGTTCCTCGTCCGCCGCTAAAGATACCTGAAACAGGTGGTAATTGTCAAGTAAATTCTCTTCTTCACGCGAAAAGAAGTGAAATCGATAACTCCCTATTCGAAACAGGGTCAGACGCATAGAATAGGGTACAGAGAAAGTGGGCAGATGATGTCAAGATAAAACAGAAAAACGATTCCGCGTGGGCATAGCCCACCCGAATCTACGAATCGCTCCCGGTTTCTTGTGGGATGATTCCGATTTCAACCAGGGCCTCATAGGCGGCGCACTGTTCGGCTTCTTTTTTGGTAACACCCCAGGCATCGGGATAACGGTGATGCTGAATCACCGCGGCGACCTTGAAGCATTTATTGTGATCCGGCCCCTTTTCATCCAGCAGTTCGTAAAACGGCGTAGCATTGTGTTGACGCTGGCAATACTGCTGCAGGAGCGACTTGAAGTTTTCCTGATGCTGGGCAGCATCCGCTTCGGCAATCATCGAGTCAAACACCCGGAGGATGAATGTTTCCGCCGCGTTCATACCGCCATCCAGATAGATTGCGGCGATCACCGATTCCAAACTGGCCGCCGCCACCGAACCGCTCATCGCTCGCGAGCGTTCCATCCCCTTACCCACTTTCATAAAACTCGGTAATTGCAGTGCGTTCGCGATGTCGGCGCAGGTCTTGCGAGAAACCAGGCGGCTTTTAATTTTTGTCAGGTCGCCTTCCTGGTAGTGAGAAAAGCGTCTGAACAGTGTATCGCAAATGACCAACGACAGCACCGAGTCGCCGAGAAACTCCATCCGTTCGTTACTGCGTAATCGATTGCTCGCCGCCGAAGAATGCAGGAATGCTTCATCGAGAATTTGAGGGTCTCCGAACGGATGGCCCAATATCTGCTGTATCTGCTGCACAGTGTCTGCGTTCATGATGACTCCTGTATTGTTCGTTGCGCAAGCAGATGACGAAAACCGCTCACTAAGCGATATTCGCAATACACTTGCCGTTTCGTTTAACTCATCGTAACAGAAACAGGGCAGATTGTCAAGCGACACCCTGCCCTGTAAGATTCTACTCTGCGGATCGCTTTCTAATTGGCCAGTTGCAGAGAGGCGAGCGCAACGAACGAATCGTCCATAAAGTCAAAAACGCTCTCTAAACCGGTTACGCTGAAGATCGAACGTGTCTTCGGGCTAACAGAGCAAAAGACGAGCGTTCTGCCGTTATCGCACAGCACTTTGCGGAGTTTCAGCAATTTGGCGATGCTGGACGAGGTGATAATGTCCGTGTCGGCAAAATCCACCACGACATCCTGTGTCGTGTTTTCTGCGACCAAATCGATGACGGTCTGCAATTCATCTCCCATGTCCGGCTCCGTCGCCAGATTAACGAGAATGACATCTTCCGACCAGTTTTGAATACCCATACGCCTATCTCCTGAAATAAAGAATCCGTTATCTTTTTGGAATATCGGCAGCAAAACCGCGGCGGTTAATGAAAATTCGTGATGATTTCGATTTTTCACAGGCAAAAAGTGAATCGGCGGCGATTTCATAAAAAAACGCAGGATACAAACGGACAAGAGGCGACAATTTGGCCATTGCGGGTATTTTATCGGGCATTTTATTGCAGTAACCCGTCGCGACCTTGGTTTTGGCATCCTTTTCTGGTATGATACAGGTCGGTCGATATTTTTTAGTATCTGTCGGTTGCATGGGGGCTTGATTGTGTCGAAACAACCAATGTGTCATCTTACTATTCTGTGCGGAAAGGTATTATGAGATTTCAAAACAAAACTTCGGTATCCACAATGGCAATCAGACAATGGGCCGTCTTGTTTTTCGTCTTCCCTGCGGCCGTCATGGCAGGAGCCGTCAACTGGCAAGGCCCGGCGGGGATGACCATCAAATCCGTCCATTATCTGAAAACGGAATCTATGATAATAGAACCTGCCGCACAACTGAATACGACCGCTTTGGAAGCAACAACACTGTCCTATCCCGTCCCCCCACTGGCCGGTTTTTCACCATTGATTGTGATTACGACATCCGATAAATCTGGATCAGATGAAGACTTTGAACATGTGTTAGAAAACGGTTACAGCGGAACCCCTTTAGTTTCACCGGTTGAAGACAATTTTATCATCGGGATATTTGACAGCGGCGCCGAAGTTGACCTGCTGGCAGGCAGCAGTGCGGCGGCACTGGGCTTGACCGGAGATAAATTAACCGGAAACCCTTTCCCTATCGGCGGGGTCGGCGGAACAATCGATGCGGACATATCCTACCCCGTTGGCATTTTTGCAGCTGGCTTAGGTTCAATCCAATCCAACGGACAGCTGAACCCAAACTATCTTGTAGGCCATTCCAATGTAGCGATTGTTGTTTCCCCAGACATTTCGTGCGATACGGGTGAAAGCGTTACAGGCGTTATTGGTACACCGTTTCTGAGTTTTTATACCACCGTTATACGCAATGATTACACCCGCACAATTAACATCGACAGCAAGGATATTTGCAGCCCTGATGTCCAAATACTTGAGCAGGATGATCCATCAATCCCAGAATACTCACACAAAATCTCCATGAATCTTAGCGGACTGGCAACCACATCGGGCTACTATTCTCTGGATTTCCTCGGCGACATGACGCCCGAGTTTCCCACCTTGCTCGCCGCTGTGCCAGGTTCGCTTCCAACTGGCGGAAAATTCATTGCAACCCTCTATGTCCTCGAAGGCCAGCCCGGCCCTCTCAATGTCGTTCAGCCGATGCGGGTGATGGTCGATACCGGCGCCCAAAGCTCAATCATTTCACCGTCAATGGCGGCTAATTTAAGTTTGCCGCTGGAGGGTGATTTTGAAGTGGATGTCTGCGGCGTCGGAGGCACAGAACCCAATGTGCCGGGCTACTTTGTGGACTATGTTAAAATCAATGCCCTCGGCGGAGCATTAGAGTTTTCAAACGCCGCGTTTGTCATGATCGACCTGCCCCTTCAGGATGCGGCGGGGAATCCTTTAGACGGCGTTCTTGGGATGAACTTTTTCTGGAACAGGAACATTGTCTTTCAGCCAAATCTGTCCGGCAGTGGATTCCTGCATGTCTCAGACCCAATTCCCTACGGCAATGCTGACTTCAATTTCGATGGCGATGTCAACCTGATCGATTTTTCGATGCTGGCCTCGGCGTGGATGAGCGACTCTTCCGATGCCGCATACATTTCCGTCTGCGATATGCATCTGGACGATCTGATTGACTTCAAAGATTTACAGGCGTTCCTGCCGCACTGGCTGGAATAGCTTTATCCGGCAAGGGTGTGCATAATGATCGCTCCGGCGGTGTTTTCTGACAGGGCCGACAGCGGCGGCAGGAGAAGAAGTTTCTCGCCTTTGGCCGCCCACTCATTTTCCAGCACGATTCGCTCGACAGCCGCAATCCATTGTTCATAAGAAGCAACCGGCGGATGGTGTACACTGACCACGCCATAATACAAGCTCAACTGCTGAGCCGTCGTCGGATTCGGACAGAGTGCCAGTATCGGATCATCGATCCGGGCCTTGCTGAGCAATCGGCAGAGAATCTCATCGTCGGCCCAGACCACCACCATTTCCGCGGCAACTTCATCCAGCATGTGAGCCACCGCACGGGCGATCACCTCGGCGTGGGCCGCCTCGGTCGCCCGGTCCATCCGGGGACGCAGTTCGTTCAACGCCTCAATATAAACTTCCGTTGATTTGCAGATATGGGCCAATGTCTTAACCGCCAACACCGGATGGGTGCCGATGGCGGTTTCGCCGGAGAGCATCACCGCATCGGCACACTCCATCACCGCGTTGGAAATATCCGTCGCTTCGGCCCGCGTGGGTGAGGCGTTTTCGATCATCGATTGAAGCACCTGCGTGGCCACGATTACCGGTTTGGCAAACCGGCGGCACAGTGCGGTAATCTTTTTCTGCACCAGCGGCACCTGCGCCAGATCCATCTCAACGCCCAGATCTCCCCGGGCGACCATAATGGCATCCGCGGCATCAAGAATTGACTCGATGTTTTCAACCGCCAGCGGTTTTTCGATCTTGGCGATGATTTTGATCGGCGAGTCCTTCTTCTGAACATATTCTTTCAATGTTTGAATCTCTTGGCTGTGCTGGACAAAGCTCAACGAAAGATAATCCAGTTCATGCTCGATGGCCCAGTCCACACACTGCCAGTCTTTGTCGGTGATAGGCGGCATAGACAAATCCGTATCCGGGAGGTTCATTCCCTTGCGGCTGGATAGCGGACCCCCCACCAGCACCCTGCATATGAGCCGATTCGGTGTTTTATCAACCACCCACAGTGCCAACTGACCGTCATCGATCAGAATGCGATGGCCCACTTGTATATCATCCACCAAATCGACGAACGAGGTGGTGAAGTGCTCTGCGTTTCCAACTTCGTCCCCGACAGAGATGGTTAGCTCGCTATCTTCGACCAGAACCGTTCCCTGCTCGATCACCCCGGTGCGGATTTTCGGCCCGCATAAATCCCCCATCACCGAAACCGCATAAGGCAACTCCGCGCGGGCCGTGTTGATAGACTGCAAAACCGAAAGATGCTCGGCAAATAACCCATGCGAGAAATTCAGACGAAAGGTCGAAACCCCCGCCGTCAAAAGCGCCCGTATCGCATCCAGCGAATTCGAGGCCGGTCCTAAGGTAGAAACAATGCTCGTTTTGTTTATCATTTTTACATATCCCCTTTGTGTAGATGGCGGCCATTGTAATCCGTTAGAGAGACACCGTCAATACCTACAAAAAGAAATCCTCTCGCATCGCGCAGACAGCCAAACATTTGTTATATTTTATCCGGATGGCATTAAATCAAGGTGTATTATGCCGATAAGACGCGAAGACAAAGAGTTTATACAAGCATTATCCCTGTTCGGGGCCCTTTTGGGGGCCTGTATCGGGGTGTTTGCGGTTGTGCATATCTCAAATCAAGCCCGCGAGCAGCACTCCGAGCAAAACGAATACGAGCAAACCCATGCGGCCCTGCTGAAATTGAGCAGCACGGTTGTCAACCCCAATAACCCAATCGCTGACGAAAATGTCCTCAAGCAGGTCCAGCAACAGATCCAGCAGACGCCCGTTCCAAAAACGGTGGCCAAAAAAAGCTTCTGGACGCGCGTTCCTCGCTGGGGCTATCTGGGGATTTGCGGCGGCGGCGGTGTTCTCGGGGCTTTGAGCGGATATTACAGTACATGGGCCACTGGTTGGTGCGGAACCATTTTCATTTGTTACCTTATCCGTTTTCTCTACAGGGTCGTTCGCAAAATGTCGCCGGATTATGCTGCCAGTATCCATCTTCGGCCCATTTCGGGACAGAACAATGGATGTACCACTCAGGTCCAGCGGGAAGAGGGGCGGATGCTGCCCACACTGGTGAAGTTGTTTGCACTGCTACTGTTTGTCCTTGGCATCCTCGCCACCGTCGTCTGGCACCTGACCGCCATCTGAATTTTTGTAACCCCGGACAATCCGTTTTAGTCGTCGATAATCGTTGTCTGGGCGGCAGCAAACAAGCGAACCACACTGTTATCCAGTTGCAGGATCAGCCCGCCGGCGGGATCGACGCCGCGGCAGAAACCGCTGTGGCGTTTGCCGTCGCACTCGACGGCGATATGGCGACCCAGCATCCCCGAAAGTTGCAGCCACCGCTGAATAATTGGATTATCCGTAGGGTGGGCCAGGCCCACGCTGATCTGCCCCAACCAATACTCCAACTTATCCAACAGGATGCACACCAATTCGGTGCGGTCAATGGCATGTCCGGCCTGGATCGCTAAACTGGTAGCGGGAATGTTGAGGTCATAGCCGTCAAACGCGGCGGCGGTCTGGTTGCAGTTAATTCCGATGCCAACCACAAAGCATGGCTTTGCCTTTATCGTTCGTTTTTCAACTAATATTCCGGCGACTTTTTGGCCCTGAATCAGAATATCATTGGGCCATTTGATCCGACATTGTGATCGGGTGGCACGGTCAAGCTGTGCTTGGCCGTGATGATACGCTAATTCGTTAATCGCCTCAGCCACAGCCACGCCCGCCGTCAGCGTCAGCATTTCGGCCGGAGCATCTGTCCCTGTCAAAAGCAGCGAACACAGAACGCTTTGCCCCGGTGCCGAATACCACACCCGCCCCCGACGCCCGCGGCCGGCACTTTGAGATTCTGCCAGCACACACAGCCCATGGTTATCCGCATTGGCCGCATATTCCCACGCGATGTCATTCGTCGAAGCCGTGGACTTGTAAAGGATGACCTTGCGCCCAATACAGCCATCCTTTCGAGCCGCTTCAATTCGATCAACATCCAACTTTAAATAGGGACAATCACCTATTTCCATCATCGTAATCGTCCCTTTTGACTCTTTTTCGGTCTTCCAATCGGCAACGGTCGAAGCCGCCTGTTCAACCGTTTTTCCAGCTTGCTGATAAACGAATCTCCGGCCAGCGGACGCCCCGTATGCGTATTGCGGCGGATCGACGCGACCTGCTCGTCGGACTGAACATTTTCCAGCACTCCCCGCCAATCCACCTGCGATGAAATTTTCCGCCAGTACGACACATCCAACAGGCCGCCATCGGAAACCCCGCTTTCGGCAATATGTATCGCCGCACTGGACCACGGATGCTGCCACGGGCGCCGCACCATTTTCGCACGCACCGGGTTCTGCTCGACATACACGAGTGCTTTCCAGAAATGCTCACGCCCCAACGGACACGAAAAAAAACGGTTCTGCCACAGATGCCCGCTGCGGCCGTGAAATTTATTGATATACTGCGTATAACGAAAATGCGTCCGCCCCAACGCCTTCGCCAATGAATCCTCACCCGAAGGTCGCCCGATCAGGTGAATATGATTGGTCATCAGACACCAGCCCAGAATCTCAAGGCCGAACTTTTCCGATTGCTCCTTGAGGATGGATAGATACACCCGCCGGTCGTCATCGACAAAGAAAACATCTTGACGATTATTGCCCCGCTGCGTAATATGATGTGGGACATCCGGGACCACAATGCGTGCTGTTCTTGGCATAACGACGCAGAATATGAGAAGAATGAAAAAATGTCAACCAATAAATAGGTGACTGTCCCTATTTAAAACAGAAGCCATCTCGTGCCGATAACGCCCCTGGTAAAAAGTTCAATCGCCCATATATTATAGCAGGCGGCGAACAGGTATATGCCGGCGGCGGATGCGAAAAGATAGTGGGCGTATTTCTCATAGTAAAGGCCGATTAGAACAGCCGACCATCCTTTGTGCATCGCCGCGGCTAAAGGGCCTAATACCGGCCCTAAGAGCTTGGCGCAACCGAGTACAAACGGATTAAGCTCACACTCAACCCCATCTTTTATCATGAAATCAACGGTGGTCAATGCATCGGCCATAAGTGTAACGACAAACATCCCCAGGACAAGCCAATGCCGTCGCCAGAAAGTATGAATCCATCCATCTTTTTCACTTAGCAATACCGCTCTGCCGCCGTTCATCTTTTGCACCCCTTGATATGTTTCAAGTTTACAAAACGGCTGTTACGGGTATTATACACTTAATTGCGGTGGCGGTCAAACCAAAAAAAGGAACAGTCACCTATTTATCTGTCCAGTCCGATGTCCACGGCGATGGCTGAGTGCGTAATCGCTCCGACGGAGATGCGATCCACGCCGCAGCTTGCCACCGTCAGCACCGTGTTCAGCGTAATCCCGCCGCTGGCCTCGAGCAGGGGCTTTTTGCCGATTTTGTCCCGCAATTCCTTCGCGTGTTTGAGTTGCCACTGCCCCATATTGTCCAGCAGGATAATATCGATACCGTCAATGGTCAGCACGCGGTCGAGTTGGTCATCGACATGATCGACCTCAACAACCACAAACTTCACATTTTTATTGGCACGGGCTTTTTCGACCATTTTTTTGAGTTTGGGTTCAAACTTCGGCCCCAGCTCGGCGATATGATTATCCTTAAACATCACCGCGTCGCCTAAGTGCATCCGATGGTTATACCCTCCGCCGCAGCGAACGGCATATTTTTCCAGTTCCCGCCAGCCGGGAATCGTCTTGCGCGTATCATAAATTTTCGCCTTGGTCCCGCGTGTCGCGCTGACAAACTTCCAGGTCATCGTACTGATCCCGCACAGCCGCTGCAGGAAGTTCAATACAACCCGTTCGGCACTGAGCATCGAACGCAGCGGCCCTTTAATCACACCCAACCGGTCGGCCACACTCGCCCGGCAACCGTCCGGAACCATCGGCTTAAAGACTAATCGCGGATCATATTGTTTCAGAATAACCGGCACCATCTCCATCCCGCTGACGACAATCTCCTCGCGGCTGATCAAATAGCCCTTTGCGATTTCATCGCCGCCGACGGTGATCTCACTGGTCGGATCACCGGCGCCGAAATCCTCGGCAACCGCGATCTTAATCAGCGGCTCAACTTTTATCAGATCAAGTTTCCTGATATTCTTTCGCGCGATGCGCTCGTGGCTTCCTCGTGGAATGATCTTTGTTATCATTATTGACCTTTCTGAAATTTAACGCAAGAGACGCTAAAGAGGCAAAAGACACAATCGTCAAAAAATATAGATAAACTCTTGCGGCTGTTGGCCGAAACTGTTTTTACACAAAAATCAACCTATTTACTGAAAAATGGGTTCGTTTGGTCATTTCGTGTTTTTTACGGTTAAACGCAACTTTAATGACCGCTGCATTACTGTTGCGGCTCTATTTACCTATTTTACCAAATGGGTTCGTTTCGTAATTTTCGGTTTTTGAGCCAAAAACGATGTTATTGCCTTCTTTTATCTGGACACAAAAGGTCGTTTTTTACCTTTTTGTATTTTGCGGTCCAAGAACTTCGCCTTATCCAACATTCAGGCTTCTCCAAACCCTTTGGGGTCTTCCTCGGAGAACCATTGTCTCGATCAAACAGTTTACCACTGAAAGTCGCCAAAAACAAGAAAAAACGCACGGACCAGCAGAGGATTTCAGCATGATTTTGTAATCAATCGCGCTGTCGTATTACACACCGTTTTTGAAAATATGATACCTGTTTTTCTTACGCCTCTTGCCGCTTTAGCGTCTTTCGCGTTATGCTTTTTTCCGTGTCATTGGCGTGTATTCTGTGGTTCTTTTTTTCGGCGATTCATTCACCGTCCAGTTCGGGTATCTCTTTGAGCTCGGCAATCTCATCCCGCAGCCGGGCGGCCTTTTCAAATTCCAGTGCCTCAGCGGCGGCGAGCATTTCTTTTTCCATTTGCGTAATCCGCTCGGTACGGTCATATTCGTCCGGTGAAAAATGCAGCGCTTCGGCAGCGGCTTTGCGTGGGCGAAACTCCTCGGCCAATCCCTGCTTAATCTCTTTGCGAATCGTCTGCGGCGTAATCCCGTGCTTTTCATTATACGCCAATTGAATTGTACGCCTTCGCTCGGTTTCGTCAATCGCTTTTTGCATTGAATTCGTAACTCGATCGCCATAGAGAATCACCTTGGCATTAACATTTCGGGCCGTTCGCCCGATGGTCTGCACCAGCGCCGTCTCACTCCGCAAAAAGCCCTCCTTGTCCGCGTCCAGAATCGCCACCAGCGACACCTCCGGCAGGTCCAGCCCTTCCCGCAGCAGATTGATCCCCACCAGCACATCAAATTCACCCATTCGCAGATCACGCAGGATTTTCACCCGTTCCAGCGTTACGATCTCACTATGCAGATACCGGCAGCGAATCCCCTTGCCCGACAAAAAGCTCGACAAATCCTCCGCCAGCCGCTTGGTCAGCGTCGTTACCAGCACCCGCTCTTTGGCGGCGACCCGCTCGGCAATTTGCCCGGTCAGATGGTTGACCTGGTCGGACGCCGGATGCACAAAAATCTCCGGATCGACCAACCCCGTCGGCCGAATAATCTGCTGAACGACTTCACCATCGCACAGTTCCAACTCATACGGCGCCGGCGTCGCCGAAACAAATACCACGTGCTTCCATCGCTCGTGAAACTCCTCAAACCGCAGCGGCCGGTTGTCCATCGCACTCGGCAGCCGGAAGCCATGATCGACCAGCACCTGCTTACGGCTGCGGTCGCCGGCATACATCGCCCGAATCTGCGGGATCGTTACATGCGACTCATCAATAAACAGCAAAAAATCATCCGGAAAATAATCGAGCAGCGTATAGGGCCGCGATCCCGGTTTCAGGCCCGCCATGTGCCGGGCATAGTTCTCAATGCCGCTGCAATAGCCGACTTCGGTAATCATTTCGATGTCGTATTTGGTGCGTGCCTCTAACCGCTGGGCCTCTAAGAGTTTACCCTCGTGGCGGAGGTGGATAAGCTGGGTATCCAGTTCTTCTTTGATGCTCGTGCAGGCCGCTTCGATGCGTTTGGCGGGCAGGATATAATGCTTGGCCGGGTAAATAAACACCTGCGACTCCGTAGCAAGTATCTCGGCACTGACCGGGTGGATGTACGAGATTCGTTCGATTTCGTCGCCGAAGAACTCAAACCGCACCCCGAACGATTCATACGACGGCCACAACTCCACCACATCGCCGCGAACACGGAACTTGCCGCGAGCAAAATCAATGTCATTGCGTTCATATTGCAGGTCCGCAAACCGCCCCAGCAGGTCGTTGCGTTCAACACTGTCGCCGGCCCGAATCGGAATGACGCTGGCCTGATAGTCCTCCGGGCTGCCGAGGCCGAAGATGCACGACACGCTGGCGACGATAATCACATCGTCGCGGCTGAGCAAGCTGGTGGTGGTGCTAAGCCTGAGCCGGTCCAGTTCCTCGTTGCGGGAGGCGTCCTTTTCGATATAGATATCCCGCTGGGGGATGTACGCTTCCGGCTGGTAATAGTCGTAATAGCTGACAAAATACTCGACCGCGTTGTCGGGAAAAATCTCCTTGAATTCCTCATAAAGCTGTGCGGCGAGCGTCTTATTGTGCGAGATCACCAGTGCCGGCCGCTGAATCCGCTCGACGACATTGGCCATGGTAAATGTCTTGCCGCTGCCGGTAACGCCCAGCAGCGTCTGATACGGCTTGCCGCGGGCGATCCCCGCCGCCAGCGCATCGATGGCCTCGGGCTGATCGCCCTGCGGCTCGAACGCACTCTGTATCGTAAACTGTCCCATAAAATAAAAGGGGGCAGACACCTTTTTTTGCCCCCCCCCCTGCCCTTGCCCCTCCCGCGTCCCTCGCGTAAAAAAATCCGTGTTCTTATATTTCTACCTTCGTACAGTCCTAATATCCCTGTACGCAATTATTTATTCTTCTTATCTCTTTTCAATTTTCGTTTTTCTTTGGTATTGAGTTTCGGAGTTTTCTTGTTTTCTTTTTTGGCTTTATTTCGTTCGCCCATATCTGTTCATCCTTGTGTTTCTAAAGTTCGCGTCTACTTAAATGTTCGGCTTACAATCTGCCCGGATATTATAACTATGTTTTGTCAATTACCAAACCAAAAATCCCGACATTTTATTCGCCCCAGCCCGCGTTCGGCAGTTATGCGCGTAAAAAAGCCGCAGCATGCTTTTTTCAAAGCGTGCTGCGGAGTTGGGTTATCCGTAGAAAAAGCTTATGGGCGGGTTGTGCTGGTGATGCGGGCCATGCGGGCGGATTTTTTGCGGGCGCGGCGGTTCTTCTCGGAGGGTTTTTCGTAGTAGCTGTTCCGCTTGATATCGCGGATAAGGCCCTCTTTTTCGCACATCTTCTTAAACCGCTTGACCATCATTTGGATGCTCTCGCCGCCTCTTGATTTGACTTTAATCATACTGTTTTAATCACCTCGCTTCACGCTTATCTAAACAACAACACAATTTCATATTTGGACGAAAAGCCCTAACATAGCCATTTCGACGAAAAACTCAAGGGAAATCACGCGATTTTTAAAATAAAGGCAAAAGGCAGAAGTTTCTGTTGCCTGCTGGCTACTGCCAAATGCCTTATTTTTCAGTATTCGAAGGGTTTTTTGGCGACTGAGAAGGGTCTGTGGCGGCCGATGTTGTTGAGCAGGCCGACGGCGATGAGGTTGGCGACCATGCTGGAGCCGCCGTAGCTGATCAGCGGCAGCGTCAGGCCGGTAATGGGCATCATTCCCAACACCATGCCCACATTGACCAGCACCTGCACCGCCAGCGACGCCGCGATGCCGACCGCTACAAGGCGACCAAACGGGTCTGTATTCAGCCACGCCAGCTCAACCGCGCAGGCGATCAATAGGATATAGAGCAGCAGCACCGCGGCGCAGCCGAGGATGCCGAACTGGTGGCCGATCATCGCGAAAATCAGGTCATTATCCGCTTCCGGCAGCTTGAGGTACTTTTGATTTTGCAGATAAGGCCCCTTGCCGAAGCCATAGCCGGCCAGGCCGCCGGAGGCAATCGCCCGCTTGGCGTGCAGCAATTGATAGCCCTCGGCCCGCCGCCAGGTCCGCAGTTTATCCGGGTCGCCGACGAGGATGTTGGCGAGTTTTTCGTTATTTTTGGCCGCGTGCATAATTTTTTTGTTCTGCAGCAGCACCGACGAAATCCGCATGCGCTGGTACGGCCGCATAAATTGCCACAGGATCGGGCTAATCGCCAGCCCTATACAGAGGATAATCGCCAGATGCTTGACTTTGGCCCCGGCGACGAACAGCATCGTAAACAGTACCGGCGTCAACAGCAGCGTCGTTCCCAGGTCCGGCTCCAGCAGAATCAGCACCATCGCCAGCAGCGTCAGCGCGAAAGGCCCGACAAGCCCGACAAATGTGCGATAATTGGACCGAAATCGCAGATACCACGCCAGCGCGAGGACATAGGCGATCTTGCAGAACTCCGACGGCTGGACCAAAAAACCAAAGCCGATCCGGATCCAGCGATGCATCCCAAGGCGGTCATGGACAAACGGCAGCGTAATCAGTCCCATCTTATCGACCAACAGCATCGCCAGCATGGCCAGGATGACGCCATATAACAGATAGCTGATCGACCCGAGCCGCTGGTAATGGAACAGGTTCACCAATACCAGACCGATCAGCCCCACTCCGGCAAAGGCCAGCTGTTTTTTCCACTTGTTGGAGTACTTATTAATTGACGATGGACGATGGACGATGGACGATTGTTGATTGTTGATGGACGGTGGCGTTCCTGTATCCTTATATCCTTGTATCCTTGCATTCGTGTCTACTTGCTTTGGGTGTCCGATCGCGTAAATCGTTAAAATCCCTATGGTTACAAGCCCAGCCGTCGCGGCCAGCAGGCAGCACCGCAGCACAAAAAAACGACCTTGGAAGACGGATAAAAGCAATTTTTAATTTTGAATTAGTTCAACCGCTTAAATGCATGGTATTTTTACCACGAAGGACACGAAGGCCACGAAGATTTTTTTATAAAACCATTCTTTTAATACCGTTACGCAAACACGGCACATTAAAATTCATCAGTAGACCTACAGACGCCTTAGCCAATTTCATATAGCTACAGACGCCTTAGCCAATTTCATATAGGTCAAAAGTTGCGATTCATGGACGGGAACCAATCTATCGACACTTTTAAGTTCTACAATGACATCTCATCAAATTTCATAGCAATAGTTTAACCACGAAGGACACGAAAGGCACGAAGATTTTTTTATAAAACCATTCTTTTAATACCGTTAGCCGCCCATTC
>NBLM01000014.1 GCA_002084585.1 Planctomycetales bacterium 4572_13
GGTTGACCCCGCAATCCGTAGGCTTACGCCTACGGCTAAGTAACTATCGTCCCTTCGGGACTTTGCACAGAACAGACGCTTCGGGACTTTGCCCAACAACGCAAGCCCAAACGGGATGGGTATTACTCGGTTATTTCTTTGTCAAAGTTGAAGACATCATCCGCCGTACCAAAGTCGCCGTCTTTACCGGCAGAAATCAGAATATACGAGTCCGCTCGATAAGGCCGGTTAATCGTTGTAACATTTTTGTTAAGGATCATATCCTCAAAATTCAAGAACTCATTTTGTACGGTCGTATCCATCATAGTGAAACCGCTTAAGCCAGTACCATCCGGCAAACCTAAGTCCAGATATTCCAGATTATCATTGAGATTATAGATGTCGTCATCTGTCCCTTGGGCATCTGTAGAATCCTGAAACTTATAGTTGGTATGGGCACGAAAATACAGAATGGGAGTCCCCGTTTTTTTAGCACCAAGACCGCTGCGTTTTTGTGCATAAACATCACACAGAACAAGCGGATACATAGAACCACCATTGCCTACCGATGTCGAAGAAGCAAAACTGCCAAGGTTGGCCGCATCGTAAACCTCATCCATACGAAAGGCATTGACTTTTTCAAGGTCCACAAAGGGGCCTTTGCGTGCATCCATATTCTCTACTGCGGTTTGCCAGACTGTATCCGCTTCCGCATTATACACAACAACATCAGGTGGTGATGTGGCGATCGTACTCATGCCATCTCCACGAAAACTTGAGCTTGGATGAAAGCCGATCAAATCCAGCCCAACCATTGCCTCGGCGAGTTTATTAGCACCACAATAAGCATCCGTAGATGTATCACCGGCTTTCGGTGCGATAAGATTCTCACTGGACTCCGGATATGAACCCATCTCTGTCTTGTACATCTGCAGGCCCATATCGATGCCGTGGAACTGGGCTTTTTGCTGGATGCGTTTGGAGTAGTCCTTGACCAGTGCCAGCGCCGGAACCATCAGGCCGATGAGTACGGCGATGACCCCCATGACTGTGAGCAACTCAACAATCGTAAATGCTTTTTTTCTTGTTCTTTTCATCATTTTGTCCTTTCTAAAGTCAATTATTGCTATTTTTGTTTTTCAACCACAGATTTAACCATGAAGAACATGAAGGGCATGAAGTTTTTTTATCAAATTTCTCTTCATGGTCTTCCTGTCCTTCATGGTTTTATCATTTTACATCAGGACTTCGATCATTTTAATCATCGGCAGGAACATGGCCAGTACGATTGTTCCGACCAGAATGCCGAGAACGATAATCATCACCGGCTCCAGCAAGCTCATCAGCGAGCCGACCAGCACATCGGAGTCCTCGTCAAAATTATCAGCCACTTTGATCAGCATCTTGTCCAGGTCGCCGGTTTCCTCGCCCACATCGACCATATTGACCACAATCGAGTCCACGGTGTTGGACTGCCGCAGCGGGTTGGCGAAGGTATCGCCTTGGCGGATCGAGTTCTGGACCTTGTTGAGCATCGAGGCATAGATCTCGTTATCAGAGGTGTCGCGGGTAATGTTGATGGCCTCGAGGATCGGCACGCCGGCGCTGACCAGCGTCGCCAGCGTTCGCGTCCAGCGCGCGACAGTAGTTTTATACGAGAGCTGCTTGATAACCGGAAGCCGCAGCTTGATCCAGTCCATCGCATACCGCCCTTTCTGGAACTGGCGAAGCAGTTTGAGCAATACCACCAGAATAAACGGGCAGACAATGACGATCAGGGCGTTAAGCCCCTTGCGGCCAAGCAGCCATTCGCTGATGTTCATCAGAGCCAGCGTCAGACCCGGCAGCGATGCTTTGCCGTCGCTCATATCGGCCAGCACCTCGGCAAAGGTCGGGACGATGAAGATCATCAGGCCCATGACGATCAAAAACGCGGCACTCATCACCACCGCCGGATAGACCATCGCGCCTTTGACCTTGGCTTTGAGCTTTTCGGATTTTTCCATAAAGTCCGCCACGCGAGACAAAATCACATCCAGCACACCGCCGACCTCACCGGCGGCGACCATATTGACAAACAGACGGTCAAAACAGCGGGGGTATTTGGCCATCGCCTCCGACAGCGTCTCGCCGCCTTCGATGTCGTCGGCCACATAGCCGATAACCCGCTTGAAAGTCCCGTTTTTCTGCTGCTCTTCGAGAATCCGCAGAGACCGCAAAATCGCCAGGCCTGCATCCTGCAGCGTGGACATCTGACGGGCAAACTGGGTCACCACCTTGAGCTTGACCCTGCCGCCGGCACCCCGCCGCTTGGGTCCTCGCGCCGCTTTGGCGACTTTCACCTTTTTGCCCGCGTTCTTGGCGCGAACCTTGGTCGGGAACAGACCCTTGTTGCGAATCTTACTGATCGCCTCTTTGTTGCTCAGCGCCTCAATTTGACCCTTGGACTCATTGCCTTTTGCATCGAGTGCTTGATACTGGAATACCGGCATCGCTAAATCCTATTTAAAAAACTGCTAACCACGAATAAACACTAAAAAAACTACTTAAAACTAAAGAACCACGAAAAACACGACGACACTAAAAAATACTATGAATCAAAAATTACGAACCACCGAATAAACTGGAACTTCTAAATCTGAAGCACTAATTTTGAAAATCTACAATCTACAATCTACAATTATTCACTCTTCCTCGGCGGCGATTGTTTCACGCGACACTTCGTCGAGCGTTGTAATGCCGTCAAAGATCGCCTTGAGTCCGTTTTCGCGCAGGGTTTGCATTCCCGAACGACGGGCCGCTTCACGCAAGACCGCTGTGGAGGCGTGATTCATAATCAAATCCCGCAGCTCGTCGTTGAATGTCATAATCTCATAAAGGCCCGTTCGGCCGCGATAGCCCGTTTGGTTGCACTGCTTGCACCCCTTACCATAGTAGAATGTCTTGTCGCCAACCTCTTCCGGCCGCAATTCCAACTCCATCAGCATCTCTTCGGTGGGCTGGTATTCGGCCTTGCACTGGGTACATATCTTTCGCACCAGCCGTTGTGCGATGATCCCTTCCAGCGTCGCGGTGATCAAAAATGTCTCCAGCCCCAAATCCAGCATACGGGCAATCGTACTGGGGGCATCGTTGGTGTGCAGGGTGGTAAATACAAGGTGGCCGGTCAGGGACGCCTGGATGGCAATTTGCGCCGTCTCGAGGTCGCGAATTTCACCGACCATTACGATGTCGGGGTCCTGACGCAGAATGGATCGCAGGCACTTGGCGAATGTCAGCCCAATATCGGGGCGAATCTGAACCTGCACCAATCCGTCAATATCATATTCAACCGGGTTTTCGGTGGTAATAATCTTTGTCTCGGTATCATTGAGTTCTTTCAGGGCCGAATACAGCGTGGTGGTCTTGCCGGAACCGGTTGGGCCGGTCACAACGACAATGCCATTGGGCTTGTGGATCAACTCCTCAATCGTCTTCAGGTCGCCGGGTTGTATCCCGAGCATATCCAGACTCAAATTCACCTGGCTCCGGTCCAGCACACGCAGCACCACGCTTTCGCCGAACATCGTGGGCAAAATGCTGACACGCAGGTCGATGGGGTTGTCATTCATCACCAGCGCAATACGACCATCCTGCGGCAGCCGCCGCTCAGCAATATCCAGATCGGCCATGACCTTGATACGACTGCTCAACGCCATCGCGATATAACTCGGCGGCGACTCCATATCATAGAGAACGCCGTCAATACGGTATCGCATCTGGTACTTGTCCTCAAACGGCTCGAAGTGTATATCCGACGCCTTATCGCGGATGGCCAGCATCAGCACCTGGTTGAGCAATTTGATGACCGGGGTGGATTCGGCGGCCCCTTTGATGTCGTCCAGATCAATACTCGCATCGCGGCCGGCAAGCTGCGCCAAGTTCCCATCGGCCTCTATTTCGCCAATAAGTTCGGACACACTCTCATCTTCTTCGGCGTAGTACTTCTCCAAAAGCTCTTTAACAACTGCTTCGTCAGCGACCTTTGCAGCGACTTTATAGCCCATCAGAGTACTCAAGTCGTCCATCGCGCGAAAATTATCCGGAGACTTCATCGCGACCGTCAATTGATTTCTGCCCTTGTCATACTCGACCGGAATGATCTCATAGGTCTGTGCCATCTGAGAAGGGACGCGATCCAGAACATCTTTAGGGATACTCAGGCCACTTATGTCCACGAACTCCATCCCCCGCTGAGCCGCCAAGGCAATGCGCAGATCACTCGGCTTAATATACCCCTGTTCAATGAAAACCTGACCGAGCTTGCCCCCTTTTTGCTTTTGAATCACGAGCGCTTTATGAACTTTATCACGGGTCAACAAACGCATCTTTATTAAGACGCGGCCCAAGGTTCGGCCCTTTAATTCTCGTACTGGAGGTATCTTTGCCACTTTTAGAACTCCCTTGCCCTGACCCTAAGCAGACACAGGACAACTTAAATTGATTCCACTATCCACTACACTATTATAGCTTGATTAACGCCAAAAATCAAGTCTATTTTGAAATAGACACTCGTTATACAGGACTGCTTCGCCTTTTAATCGGCTTATATCCTGAAAAACGGTGTTAATCAGCTAAAAAAACAAATTAAACCGTATTTCCGAATAGACACTCGTCGCGTAGGACTCTTTTTTGTAAAACAATTAACCGAAACTGATTCGGTAACCATTCGCAGCTGCTCTTTGGGTATGAACGGCTGTCATTTGTTTTTGTTCACAGGGCCTTTCATTTGTATTTATTCTGTTTGACGGCCCTTCTCCTTTCAGGTACAATCCTGTCGTGAGAGTGCTTTTAGAAGCACCGTATTTAACCACGAATGAAAAGAAAGAAACCACGGAAATTTTCAGACGGGATTAACGCCGATTTACAGGAAATATAAAAAAACTAAGCGCCATCCTGATATACATCGGGATTGCATTAATGGATGAAGGAACTAAAACAGGATGCGAAAAGGGATTATTTTAGCCGGCGGCAGCGGGACGCGGAGATTCTGATGATTTCCTGTCCCGAAGAAATCGCCTATCGGGCCGGCTGGATTGACACTGAACAACTGCGGCGGCTGGCAGAACCGCTTAGCAAGAATGCTTATGGTCACGATCTCGCCGCCATCGCAAAGGGGATGTTTTAATGGATGTAATCCAAACCGGTATCGACGGCGTATTGATATTCGAACCGAAGGTCTTTGGTGACAGGCGGGGCTTTTTCATGGAAACCTGGAACCGGAACCGATATCGCCAGGCGGGGTTGGATGTTGAGTTTGTGCAAGACAATGTTTCCTCATCAAGCCAAGGGGTATTGCGGGGCTTACATTATCAAAATCCGCAGCCGCAGGGGAAACTGGTGCAGGTCTTAAAGGGTGAGGTGCTGGATGTAGCCGTGGATATTCGCGTGGGGTCGCCGAGCTTTGGCAAGGTTGCAACCTGTCTTCTGTCTGATGAAAACCATAGACAGTTTTATATTCCCGGCGGGTTTGCACATGGCTTTTGTGTGCTGAGTGAAACGGCACTGTTTTTATATAAATGCACGGCGCTCTACAATGCAAAGACCGAGGGCGGCCTGCTCTGGAGCGACCCGGATTTGGGAATTGACTGGCAGGTTACCGACCCGATACTTTCAAAAAAGGATTCAAGTCTGCCATATCTAAAAGATATCCCGATGGAAAACTTACCTGTTTACAAGGGCTGATACCCTAAAGATCATTTGGAGATGCTATGAGAACGATTCTCGTTACCGGCGGGGCCGGGTTTATCGGCGCCAATTTTGTGCGGATGGTGCTGGATGAACAGCCCGGAACACGGGTGGTGAATCTGGACAAACTGACCTATGCCGGCAACCTTGAAAATCTCACCGGTTATACAGACACCCCCGATCATATTTTCGTTAAGGGGGACATTGCTGATGCGGAACTTGTCTCGACGCTGATCGATGAACACAAAATCAATGCGATTATCAACTTTGCCGCCGAAAGCCATGTGGACCGTTCGCTGGTGGAGCCGGGGGTGTTTATCCAAACGAATGTGCAGGGGACGCTGACGCTGCTGAAATTGGCATTGGAAAAAAAGATCGAACGATTTTTGCAGGTTTCTACCGATGAAGTCTATGGTTCGCTGGGCGATGATGGACTTTTTACTGAAACGACGCCGCTGAGTCCAAACTCGCCCTATTCAGCCAGCAAGGCCGCGGCGGATATGCTGGTGGCCGCGTTTGGACATAGTTTTGGCTTGAAGTATAATATTACCCGCTGCTCAAACAACTACGGCCCGTATCAGTTCCCCGAAAAGATGCTCCCGCTGATGATCCACAATGCAAAAAATGACAAAGAACTGCCCGTGTACGGTGACGGCCTGTATGTACGGGACTGGTTGTTTGTCTATGACCATTGTACGGCCATTTGGAAAGTGCTGACCGAAGCCGAACCGGGGACGGTTTACAATGTCGGCGGCAATAATGAGAAAACCAACATGGCGGTGATCGGGGCCATTCTGGAACGGTTGGATAAACCGGAGTCGCTGATTCGCCATGTCAAAGACCGCCCAGGCCACGACCGCCGGTATGCAATTGATTCATCAAAGATCATGTCCGAGCTGGGCTGGGCACCGACGGTCACATTCGAAGAGGGGATACTGAAGACAATTGATTGGTATCTTTCAAATTCAGACTGGCTCGATCATATCGTTTCAGGCCAATACCAGCAGTACTATGACAGTATGTACACAAACCGTTAACCCTCCGCCGTGTGCAACCAACGAACCTGTATGGGGCATTTAATTTTCCGGCCAATGACCGGAAAAGACCTCCGTTGCCGGACCGGTCATATAGACGCAGTTGTCCTGTTCGCACCAATACAGTTCCAACTCGCCGCCGGGCAAGTGGGCGGTTACCTGCCGCTGACATCGGCCGGTCAAAACACCCGCCACCGCGCAAGCGCAAGCGCCGGTCCCGCAGGCCAGTGTCATGCCGCTGCCGCGTTCCCATGTCTGCATGATAATTTCATTCGGGCTAACGACTTTGACAAAATGCACATTGATCCGTTCGGGGAACAGGTCGTGATGTTCGATGAGCGGCCCTGTATGAGCCAATTCAATGTCGTCCAGATTCTCACAGAAAAAGACCGCATGCGGATTGCCCATCGACACGCAGGTCATTGACAGGGTTTGTTCCTCGATGGACAGCGCCTGATCGATAACGGTTTCGATACCGGCCGCGACGGGAATCTGTGTTGCATCCATAATCGGCTGGCCCATATTCACGCACACTCGGCCAACGGCATCATTGTCGTCAATATCAAGGCCGATCGTCAGGACGCCGGCTTGTGTTTCGATTTGCAGCGAGGTCGCAAATGTCCCCAGCCCGGGAATGGAAAATTCTGTTTCAATACGAGCCAGATTGTGGTCATAGACATACTTGGCCACGCAGCGGATGCCGTTGCCGCACATCTGGGCCTCGGAGCCGTCGGCGTTGAACATCCGCATTTTCGCGTCGGCAATATCAGATGGACAGATCAGGATCAGACCGTCGGAACCGACGCCAAAGTGGCGGTTGCTGACCGCGACGGCTAAATCTCGCGGATTTCCCACTGTTTCACTGAAGCAATTGACATAGACATAGTCATTGCCCAACCCATGCATTTTTGTAAATTCCATACGCATTTCCCTATTTTTTGGCTGCTATCTGGAGGGCAGTATACGGAAATTGGCCTGAAAACACAACTATTTTGTGTCTTTTGCATCACTTATGTGATCTCCGTATAATTAAGTTCGGTTGATTTACTCTTCATTATCCAGTTTCATCGCAAACCACGGATAGAACGCTGGTATTACAAACAAAGTCAGTACCGTTGCCGATGTCAAACCGAATACCACCACAGAAGCCAGGGGCCTTTGAACTTCTGAACCCATTCCCTGCGAAAGCAATAAAGGCAGCAGACCCAGGACTGTCGTTGTTGCGGTCATCAGAACAGGACGCAATCGCTGTAAAGTGCCTGTAACAATCGCCTCTTTTGTATCAACCCCCTGCTGTCTTAACTGGTTAATAGAACTGACCAAAACCACGCCATTTTGGACGGCGATACCAAACAGAGCAATAAAACCAATGGCCGCCGGGACGGAGAGGTACTCGCCCATAATGAATAACCCAAATACGCCGCCAATCAGGGCCAGCGGGACATTGATAATAATCAGGAGCGCTTCTTTGGGCGAGCCGAATGTTAAATACAGAAGCAGGAAGATCAAAACCAGTACCACCGGAACAATCACCGAAAGACGCGCCATGGCTCTCTGCTGATTTTCAAACTGCCCGCCATATTCGATGAAATAACCCGCCGGCAAATCAACGGTATCATTGATTCGTTCCTTAATATCCGCGACAACACTGCCGAGATCTCTGTCTCTGATATTGCCCTGGACAATCCACCGTCGTTGATTTCGTTCGCGGTTTATCTGGATCGGGCCGACGACCTCCCGGACCTGGGCCACTTCTTTAAGGGGTATCAGGTTCCCATTTTCAGCACGAACCAATAGATTTTCGATCACTTTTGGGGCGGAACGATAGGACTCCTGATAACGAACATGAATTCCAAAGCGGCGGGTATTCAAATAGATATTGTCAATGACTTCGCCGCCAATCGCAAGTTCAACAAGTTCCAAAATCTCGCTGACATTGATCCCATATCGTCCGCAGGCCCGCCGGTCTGCAATAATCTGAATTTGCGGCTGACCGAAACTCTGCTCGACGGCCAGATCAACCAGTCCGTCAACCGTGTCTATCGCATTTCGGATTTCATTGGCTTTATCTCTTAGAACGGTTAGGTCCTCACCATACAGTTTGACGGCAATCTGGGCCTTAATTCCGGAAAGCAACTCATCGAACAGGTTTTGAATGGGCTGGCTAAAATTCAACTGAACACCGGGATATTTTGACAGTGTTTCATCAAGGGCCTTAACAAGCTGCTTTTTGTCCGCATAATTTTTCCACAATGATTTTTCTTTCAATTCGATGTGAATTTCGGCATAGTTGACGGGATGGGGGTGGCTTCCGGCTTCCGGTCTGCCGATACGGGACAGGGTCTCTTTGACCTCGTCAAAGGCCGTTATTTTCCGCTCCAGCAATTGAATAATCTCTGTTCCTTTTTCAAGAGAGGTCGAGGGCGCCATCGTTACCCCTATCTGTATCGACCCCTCTTCCAGCGTGGGAATAAACGCCGTCCCCAGAAAAGGGACGAAAATAAGACTCGACAGAAATGCGATCGACACAAACAGCAGAACTTTGGCCCTGTTATCGATGGCCCTTGCCAGTAGAGGTCGATAGATTTTTTTCAAATAGGTAACGACGGCAAACTCTTTATGAGATTCTGCTTTCAACAGGTATGTACACAATGCGGGAGCGGCGATAATCGCCATCAGTAAAGATCCGAATATGGCAAAACACAGCGTGTAAGCCATCGGAGAGAACATCTTGCCCTCGACATTCTCAAGGCCAAAGATCGGCAGAAAGACCGTAATAATGATGAGGATTGAAAAGATGATCGGCTTGGCGACCTCTTTTGCGGCTTCATAAACAATGTCGGTTTTGTTGGCGAGCGAACCGCTCGCGTTCGTATTAAGATGACGGAAGATATTCTCCACCATCACAATCGCACCATCACCCAGCATACCGATCCCAATCGCGATGCCGCCCAGCGACATCAGATTCGCTGAGATTCCGGTTAGCCGCATCAATATGATTGAAATAAAGGCACACAGCGGCAAAGCAAGAGAGACGATAAAGGCCGATCTGAGGTTCCCAAGGAATACGAATAAAACAACCATCACTAAAACGGCCCCTTGCAGCAGTGCCTTTTTCACTGTCCAGGTCGCCTGTTCGACAAGTTTGGCCTGCTCATAATAAGGCACAAGATCAATGCCGTCAGGAAGCGACTGCTGAATCTTTGGTATTGTCTCATACAGCTGCTCAATCACCTGTGAAGTATTGGTCCCGAACAGTTTCATAACGATACCGGAGACACCCTCCTGATTGCCATTGCGCGAAACGACGCCGCGGCGAATTTCTTTGCCGTATTCGACTTCGGCGATGTCTCTGATCTTGACAGGGACGCCCGCGACAACCTTGATATGAATATCTCTTATCCCCTCAAGGTCCTCAAGTAAACCAATGCCTCTGACCAGATATTCTTCGCTGCCGAGTACCATGAACTGTCCACCGGCATTTTTATTATTTTCGGTTACCGCGGCGACAATATCTTCAAGGCCAACGCTGTATTTATTCAGCAAATGAGGGTTCACGCGAACCTGATATTGAAGGACATGCCCGCCAATTGAAAGAATGTCCGTTACGCCCGGGACGCTTTGTAATTGGTATTTAACGACCCAATCATTGATTTCGCGGAGATAGGTGGCCGGGTCCTTACCTTCTGTGTCAACTTCCTCATCCATTCTAAGATAATAAATGAAAATTTGTCCCAGCCCCGTAGAGATAGGCCCCAATGTGGGTGGTTTGTGCATTTCAGGCAGTTGGGAGAGCGCTTCAGTAAGCCGTTCCGAGACAATTTGTCGCGCAAAATAGATGTCCGTCTCATCCTCAAAATACACATAGATCACCGCCATCCCAAACGCCGAAGTGGACTTTATCTGCTTGACGCCGGGAAGCCCGTTCATCGCCGATTCGATGGGGAATGTAATCAATCTTTCAACTTCTTCCGGCGCCATACCGTGTGCCTCAGCAAAGACCGGCACCATCACAGGGGAAATATCGGGAAAGGCGTCCACGGGCAACTGGTTATATTGATAGATGCCTAAGGCGGTAATTCCCAAGATTCCCAATACAACAAAAAAACGATACTGTAATGATACATGAACTATTTTATGATGCATAAGCAGGACCCCTTTTAATGACCGTGGCCGGCGTGACCGCCAAGTGTCGAGGTGATAATTTTAGATTTCAAGGTAAAGGCCCCCTTTACCACATACTCCTGACCGGCAATCAAACCCGAAATGATTTCCACATGGCTTGTATTAGCAAGCCCAATTTCAACAAATACCGGTTCAAAACCATGTCTGTCTTTAGTGAAAACACATTTTTCCCCCTCAATCGACTGGATGGAGTCTTTAGGCACAACAACGGTTGCCTGTGTTTTTGAAACAGCGACCTGGGCGCTGATAAAAAGGCCCGGTCTGATAACACCTGATTGATTCGCAAGTACAATCCGAGCCAAAGCGGTTCTGGATTCTGCTCCTACAACGGGGCCGACATAGCTGATGACACCACCCGTGTCGGGTATTTCAGAATCAGCGGATACAATGACTTTTTGCCCTTTTCTGATATGCTTGAGATCCTTGGGATAAACCTGCAAATCAACCCATACCGAACTTAAATCCGCAATAATATAAACCACTGATTCGGTTCCGACCAGTTCACCCAACACGATATGTTTTTCGATAATGGTCCCTTCAAAAGGAGCTTTTATTTCAAATCGGGTCAAAAGCTGTTCCGGTTCACTGAAAAGCTTCTTAAGATATGATGCGTCAAAGCCAATCGCATGGAGTTTTTGCTCAGCAACTCGTTTGTCAATACCCGCCTCGGTCAGTGCCTGTTTCTTATCCAGATAATCCTGCTCTGAAGATATTTTTTCTTTCCAGAGTTGCTCTTCCCTGTCGAAAGAAAGGGTCGCCATTTCATATCGTTCAACCGCCGCCAGATACTCCGCCTTTACATCTGTCAGTTCTTTACTTTCAATAACCGCAATGACCTCACCGGCCTTAACCGTATCACCCAGTTTCTTTTTGACCTCGGTAACAACACCCTCTATGCGGGGTACGACATGAGCCATTCGATCCTGATTGACTCTGATTTCACCCGCCAGAGCAATGTAAGTATCGATGGTTCCACTGCCCGCAATGGCTGTTTTTAAGCCGATTTCACGGATTTCTTCGGCCGTCAGTTCGATTACCTGCTCTTCGCTTTCGGGGTCATGGCCCTCATGATCGTCGTGTTCGCTATCGCCGCAGGCCGCCGGAGTCGGTCCCGGATGGTCGTGTTCAGGGTCTTCATGATTTTTATCCTGGAATGCGATATAGCCCAAAAGGCCAACAGCAAGAACGGCGATGAGTGTCATCCTTTTTTTTGACTTCATATTATTTCTCACTTTCTAAAATGTTTATTTGGGTTTGGTCGCCGATAAATCGTTCAATGTCTGTTCGTGCGGTATGATAAGCGGCCAGCCGTTCAATGTATTGGTTTTTGACATCAAAGAGTGTGCGTTGGGCATCCAGTACATTTAAGTAATCCACTTTCCCCGCCTGGTATGCTTTTGTCGCCGCATCAAACATTTCAATCGCCGCAGGAAGAATTTCATTCTTCAAAGAGGTCGCCTGACTGTATGAATTTGAAAATTCCTGATGAGCTTGGTCAAACTCATTTTTCAGTTTTAGCCATGTCGCCTTCTTCGCCTCTCTTGATTTGGCCAGATTATAAATGGCTTCTTGTTTGGCTCCCTGGTTTCTGTCCGAAATGCCAAGCGGAATCGACACGCCAAAAACAAAGGCATTATCATCGGTTTCCTCGAATCTTCGAACACCGGCACCCATTGTGATATCACCGACGGCTTTCGCTTTTTCTAACTCCAAAATGGCCCGACTCTTGCTGATCTCAGTGTCAGCTCGGAGGTATTCAGGATTCAGTTTTAATTGGTTTGTCAAATTGTCCAATGTCGATAACGGCTCGACTTTATCCAAATGACCTGCCGCGTGTCTAAACAGCGGCTCGCTCTGTCCCCAGAAAGAAGCCAGCTTTCTCCTCGTATATTCAAGATTTCGCCGAGTTTGACGATGCGACATCTTTGTATTAGCCAAAGCAACAGATGCTCTGCTTTTTTCTACCGGAGAGTCCTTTCCGGCGGTTACTCTCTTTTGAACAACAGCAAACGACTCTTCTGAAAGCTTCAATAACTCATCGGACAATCGACATTTTTCCTGGGCCTCCAGCACCTCGATAAATGCACCTGCCGCTTCGCTGAATATCGCTAACCGTTTAGCTTGATAATCCAGATCGGCCAATTCTTCTCCAAACGAGGCCACTTTTTTTCGTTTTTGAGATTTGCCCCCCAGTTCGATCAACTGGCTTAGTTGAATCGTTGTTTCCGCTCCGTCAAAACCGCTAAGTTCTCCCGTCCCCCCGACATTTTCTACCTCAATATCGATTTCCGGATTGGGCCATAGACCCGCTTGTAACCGGCGTGCCTGAGCGGCTCTGGTTTCAAGCGAAAAAACCTTCAATTCCGGATTATGCATCAGTGTCAGGGCCAGTGTCTGCCCCAGCACCAAAACATCATTCGGTTCGGTTATACATACAACTTCACCCCTGCGCTCACGGGCCTGTTCAGAGATAGATTGCGTTCCGGATTCGTTCATGTCAAGGTTGCTTTCCTGATGTATCCAATTCGGGTATGGCTGAGTACACCCCATAAACAGAAAAGCAAAGAGCAGCGGTGAAAATATAGATTTTCGATTCTTCATAAATGACACCCCTTACAATGGACAAGTAACACAGAATATCGCTGAAATGGACGGACCCTCTCTAAGGCGATATTTGAGAAATTAGGCACCCCTAAGGTAAAGGAATATCACGCCAGAAGAACGATTGTCCGTAGTGGCGCATAGAATGAGGATGTGTCATTGTTCCATGTAAAAAAGCGGCTAAAAACAGATGGGGTATGAGCCGAAGTTTGTTTCAGAATAAAGTTGGCTGTGAAAACCTTATGTGAGGGAAATTGAATAGTTCCCCGCGTTTGAATGATGAGGTCCGAACCTGCCATGTAGTCTATGCAATGGCCATGATCCGCCGACGAAACCGCCATGGTCACGGCAACCTCATTATGACGGCCGCCTTCGTCCGTTTCAGGGCATTCGCAGTGGTCATGAACCAAAGCTTCCAGCGCAACATGACCATCCGAACCATGACATATTACCGTTGAAAAGCCAGTTACGGAGCTAAAACACAGCAACCCCACAAACATTATTGCCACTTTTTGCTTAAACATAATTGTTAGATTGTATCAGATATACGAACAAAAAGCAATGGAGTTCAAAAATTTGTGTGTCTATCGCTTAATCGGAAGCTGCCAACCGCTATGCAACTGGCGAGATTCAGCAATCACTGGCTTGAGGGCGTCGAATCGTTACGATAGACACTTTCAATCGTATCGACCATGGTAGCGGGGGCGAATTTTTTGGTAACAGCCGCCCTGCCCTTTTGGCCGAGTTGGTTTCGCAGGTTGGGGCCTTCGAGTAGTTTTATACACGCATCCGTCAATTGATCGATATTTTCCGGTTCGATGAGCAAGCCGGTGTTATTGTTGACGACTTCTTTGGCTCCGTCGATGTCGAAACTGACGACAGGTTTGCCGCACAGCATCGCCTGGGGCAGCACACGAGCCAGCCCCTCACGCAACGAACAATGCACCAGAATATCCGACGAATGGATGGCCAGCGGAATCTGTTCCGGCGGCAAAAGCCCGGTAAACTTAAATCGTCCTTCCAGTCCGGCGAATTTAATCTGGTTTTTCAACGGCTCGGCCAGAAGCCCATCACCGACGAACAACCAATAACAGGTGTCGTGTTTTTCCGCAATCCGCCGAGCTGCTTCGATAACGAATTCATGGCCCTTGAGTTCAAACAGCCGGGCAACTTTGACGAAAACAACCGCATCATTGGGGATGTCATATTGGCTGCGAAATGCCTCAATATCCGATTGCGGCGGGGCCGTCAGGTAATCATCTTCTTCAATCGCCGAATAAGCGGTGGTGTAGGGCTTATCCAATCCTATCCCGGCGGCTATTGCTTTTTCGGTCATGGTATCGGCTACTGCAATGAACGCATCGGTTCGATTACCGGCGGCTTTTTCGATAGCACTATAGAACTTGTTCAACAGCGGATTCTGATAAGAGTGAAACGCCAAACCGTGGATTGTATGTACCACGAGTGGTTTTTCACAAGACAATTTACCCTTCAACGCCCACCCCGCATAGCGGCCGAGAATGCCTGCCTTGGCTGAATGGGTATGGACAATGTCCGGCCGGAGTTGGCGCAGGATTTTTTTCAGCTTGAAATACGCCGGAATGTCAATGAACGGGTTGATCTCTCGCCGCAGTTCATCCAAGACGATGGTTTTGTAGGCCGCGGTTTTTGTTTGTTCCAGCAAGGCCCCCTCCGGCCCGATGGCCGGACCGGTGATGAGCGTTACATCGTGTCCGCGTTCAGCAAGCAGTTTGCAGGTAATCAGCGTGTTCTCCTGCGCGCCGCCAAGGATCAAACGAGTAATGATGTGAACGATTTTCATTTTATTTTCAGCCACAAATTAATACAAATTTCCACTAAAATTATTTCTTGACACAGATTGACACAGATTTTCACTGATTAATTTACTCCCGATATATCGGGAAAGGACATGAAGAAAATAATAAAAAAACTTCATGGCCTTTCTGTTCTTCATGGTTAATTTACTGACTACTCGTAGAAGATTTTTAGTAAGCACAAACCGCACGCCGGGGCAATGGGTCCGGCGGCCTTGCGGTCTTTGGCTTCAAGAATCGTAGCGATTATTTCGGCCTCCCAACGGCCGCGACCCACTTCAACCAGCGTACCGACAATATTTCGTACCATATTATACAAAAATCCGTCGGCCTGGACACTGATCGTTACAAGATCGCCATCCTGTTGGACTTGGCACTGTGTGATTGTCCGAACAGAGCTTTCCCGCTGGTCGGCGGCGGAAGCAAAGGACTTAAAATCATGCGTACCAACAAGCAACCCGGCAGCGGTATTCATTTTCCCAACATCCAACACCCCGGGACGATGCCACTGATTCCGTACGAGGACGGGACGAATGAGGCCGGTGTTAATCAGATAATCATATCGTTTTTCGACGGTATCACTGATTGCGTCAAAATCATCGGGCATTTGCTCTGCCCTTGCGATGGTGAGACCTCCGGGCAGCAGATTGTTTAATGCTTTAGCAAAGTTTTCCGTCGGTACTGGCGAGTTGATCTTAAAATTGGCTACCTGTCCCATCGCATGGACTCCGGCATCTGTCCGAGACGACCCGTTGACTTTTATTGTCTCTCCGGTCAGTTTCCCGATGGCCTCCTCAATCGTCCCCTGAATCGTAGCCATCCCCGGTTGACTCGCCCAACCGTGATAAGCGGTGCCGTCGTAGTGAATAACAAGTTTTATATTTCGTTTAGGCATCGTCAAATACAATTAAAAACCACCGAGGACACTGAAGATACCGATTTTACAACTAATTTTTCGGTGTCTTCAGCGGTCTCGGTGGTTAAATTTTAAGCAATAAATTGTTCTCTAAAGTAACTTTTCTGCAATTTGAATGGCATTTAAGGCGGCGCCTTTGCGAATCTGGTCGCCGGCGACCCACAGATTGATGCCGCGATTGTCCGGGATGGATTCGTCCTGCCGGATGCGACCGACAAAGCAGTCATTCTTGCCGCTGGCATCGGTCGGCATCGGGAAGCGATTATTTTCCCGATCATCCAGAATACTCACACCCGGTGCGGTACCGAGAATATCCGTAACCTGCTCCGGCGTAATCGGGTCTGTAAATTCCAAGTTGATGCTTTCGCAATGGGTCCGCATGACCGGCACACGAACACAGGTACAGGTAATGGCCATCGCCGGGCAACTGAATATCTTATGGGTCTCGTGGACCATCTTCATTTCTTCTTCGTTATAGCCGTTAGCTCCAATCGGCGAATCGTGGCAATACAGGTTAAATGCCAGCTGATACCGCAGCGTCTTGCAGGTAACGGGCTTTCCGTCAAGGACTTCTTTGGCCTGTTGAACCATTTCGTCCATCGCCGCCTGTCCGGCGCCGCTGGCGGCCTGATAGGTGCTGACAATCATGCGTTTGATCGGATTGGCCTTATGCAGCGGCCAAACCGGCACATTGGCGATAATCGTCGAACAGTTCGGATTAGCGATAATGCCCTTGTGCTGGGCGATGGCATCGGCATTCACTTCCGGCACGACCAGCGGAACCTCCGGATCCATACGAAATGCCGATGAATTGTCAATCACAACAGCCCCCGCTTTAACCGCGGCGGGTGCAAACTGCTTACTGCGGCCGCCGCCCGCTGAGAACAGGGCAATATCGATCCCCGCAAAGCTGTCTTCTGTTAATTCCTCAACCGTATAGGTCTTGCCCATAAACTCTATTTTTTTGCCGGCGGAGCGAGAACTGGCCAGCATTTTCAGCGAGTCAAACGGAAACTTCCGCTGGGCAATAATATTCAAAAACTCCTGTCCAACCGCGCCGGTTACACCTGCGATGGCAATATGCTTGCCCATTTTCTTACTCCTGGATTCGTTAGGTTTCATTTTTCATTGCATTCGGGCCGCTCATTATACCGGTCGATGTGATAAAATTCAACAGTGATTTTATGATCGACACAGAACAATCGCGTTATCGGTTCAAAAACAGTGGGAAATGGGTGATTTTATCGAAATGTCTAATACGCATTCCCGAACCCGGCAATTCATTTTCTCCCTGTCGCCCAGATATTTTGTTTTTTTGATACCCTTGCACCCAACACTTATTGCCGCCTGGAGATTCTTCCCTTTAGGGCTATAAAAGCGATTGTAAACAGGATAATACAACAAAAATCCAATACTGCGAACGGTTTCCAGATAGTGGGGATCTGGACCGAGAACCAATAATAAAACACGATGCCGCAATAGGCGATTTTCAGTGCGATACCGTAGGGGATCAGGTTCCTGTTTTTATCCGGTGCATATGCAACCGACGCGAACATTACTGCAAAAATCAGCAACAGCAGGGCCGAAAACTGCACATAGCCGAAATGGTTCGGCGGCGCCACTTCAAATCGCTGAAATATCATAGATGGAGCCACTAAAAAGGCCAGCCCCAAAACGCCGTCATAGACCGCCGCGAGAGAAAAGAGAACCGAGATCATTTGCTTAGTTTTCATAAGAGCATTCCTTGTTTTTTAAGATATTTTTTCGCTGCCTGTGAAACTGATTTCGTCTCCATCGAATAAACTCATCATCATAGAGTTTTGCCACCAACCCCTTAAAACCGCCGGCCAGCTCGTCCGGGGTCATATGCGACGGGACAAAATTGACATCAAACAGAGTGCATCGCTCCCATCTCTTGGGATACAAAAGGCGTCCCTCTTTTTCAAGACGCGAATAAAGCGGCGTCCCCGGAAATGGTGTCAAAATTGTAACCTGCACTTCGTAAAGCTCTGTTTGGCGCACAAAGTCATAGACCTGATCAAATATATTCGGCGTGTGTCCATCCAACCCCAAAACAAAACACCCATTCACAGTGATTCCATGGCCCTGAATCGTCCGGATCGCATCCCGATACGCTGAATAATTCCTGAATTTCCAATCATGATGAAGTTCAAGACCTCGCAAGCCAGCTTCGGCCGGGCTTTCAAGGCCGATCAATATCTGCGCACAACCCGTCTGACGCATCCTATCCAGCAGTTCGGGGTCGGCACTGACCGAAAGGTCCGTTTCGGTAAACCACTTAAAACGCCGATTATCAAGTTTTCCAAGAAGCTCTTTCCAGTAGTTTTTATTTACAAAACTATTGTCATCCGCAAATTCAATAAAGGGTGTCGGCCAGATCGAAAGGATTTTATCTATTTCCGCCAGCACTTTGGCAACCGGCTTTTGTTTATAACGATCCGTCAAAAGAACCGAACCGGCACAAAACTCACACTGATGAGGGCAACCCCTGCTGGTCTGAACGGTCAATCGATTGTAGTTCGCAATATCCAGATGCTCATAGGCCGGCAAAGGAGCGTCCGCCAAATCATAATGGTTATTCATCTCTCCATAATGGCCGGATAGGACGCCATTCTGACAATCCTCCAGCACCTGCGGCCAACTGTATTCGCCCTCGCCAAGAACCACCGCATCGCAATAATCCAGTGCTTCAGCAGGCAATGCGCTAACATGCGGGCCGCCTAAAACGACCGGTATTTCACTTTTTTGACACTGTTCGGCCAAATCATACGCTTCCTGGATTTGGGCGCTGTAGCTGGAAATCGCAACCAAGTCAAAACCATCGAACAACATCTGACTTTCGGGCAAATTGGGAATCTCGATATAATGAACTTCATGCTCATCCGGTATCATTCCCGCCAGTGTCAACAGTCCCAAACTTGGCAGCGAGGCAATCGTTTGACTGCGTTCGACAAACCCCGGCAGGGTCAACCCCAACTCCAGCAGTTTTGTATCGCACACACGAATGCCGCTCATTGCGACGAGTGCTATCTTCATAAAGATGAAATCCTTATCAGAAATGTTACAAGACCCATGCAAATCAATACAACCGGAATAAAAAAGAAATGCCTGAAAAAGGGCTGAATCGCCGACAGGTAACAGACCAGCGGCATGGCAATCGCCCCGGCAACCAGAGAATAGGAAGTGATACGAACCCCGGATTTAATCGAAAATATGTGTCCGGACACCACGAAGACCAAATTAATAAACGCAATCCCGAAGAATGAAATATGAGCGAGCCGAATCATCCGCCGCCGCCAAGATGAATATCCTCCAAGCCAATCCTCCCGATAAAAAAACAAACCGGGTATCGACCCCGAAACACAACCCGCCAACAAACCGATCCATACCGCATACAGATTCACGATCATATACCGCTCCCAATTGAATGTTCCCGTTTCTGTGCAGTTTCATATGCCATGCCCTCACATACAAGACAATCTGTATTCTATTACGGATAATTTATCTTGTCAACTCCGAAAATTCCCGTATGAAGACGCGCAAAAGGAAAGGCCCGCTTACTTTCGTAAACGGGCCTTATAAATCCTGGCAATCACCTACTTTCGCCTTGCGACTATCATCGGCCGGAAGGGCTTAGCTACTGAGTTCGGGATGGGATCAGGCGTTTCCCCAACCGTAAGGTCACCAGGAAAATTATGATCGACCCCGGCATAAAGCCGAGGTCGAAAATCTCTTATATGTCAACAAGGACAGTGGATATTGAATGATGTGTTTGCTATTTGCAAACCCACTAGCGAACCAACATCAATCCAAGATTGATATGGTCAAGTAATCGAACATTAGTACCGGTTAGCTTAATGAATTTCGTCACTTACACACCCGGCCTATCAACCAGATAGTCTTTCTGGGTTCTCTCGGACCCGAAGGTCCATGGAATTCTCATCTTGAGGTGGGCTTCCCGCTTAGATGCTTTCAGCGGTTATCCTTTCCCGACTTAGCTACCCGGCGGTGCCGCTAGCGCGACAACCGGTACACCAGAGGTCAGTGCTTCCCAATCCTCTCGTACTAAGGAAACATCCTCTCAAAATTCCTGCGCCCACGGCAGATAGGGACCGACCTGGCTCACCTTTACGCTCTTTGCATGATTGCCAACCATGCTGAGGGTACCTTTGAACTCCTCCGTTACTCTTTAGGAGGAGACCGCCCCAGTCAAACTGCCCACCAAGCACTGTCCCACGCCCGGATTCACGGGTCGCGGTTAGGTAACTAACATAGCAGGGGTGGTATTTCAAGGATGGCTCCACAAGCACCGAAATGCCTGCTTCACAGCCTCCCACCTATCCTACGCATGATATGCCAGGTATCAATACCAGGCTACAGTAAAGGTTCACGGGGTCTTTCCGTCTTGCCGCGGGTATGTGGTATCTTCACCACAACTACAATTTCACCGAGTCCGTCCTTGAGACAGTGCTCCAGTCGTTACGCCGTTCATGCACGTCGGAACTTACCCGACAAGGAACTTCGCTACCTTAGGACCGTCAATAAACATAATACATAATCCACTCCTGAGCAAAATTAGTGTGGGATAACCCATCCCCTTAACCTTCCGGCACCGAGCAGGCGTCATTCTCTATACATCCACTTTGCGTGTTAGCAGAGAACTGTGTTTTTGGTAAACAGTCGCCAGAGCCACTTTTCTGTGCCCTCAGCAGACCAATATCGAAATAATGGTCCCTGGAGGGTCCCCTTATCGCGAACTTACGGGGTCAATTTGCCGAGTTCCTTAAGGACGGTTCTCTCGAGCGCCTGAGGATATTCTCCTCACCTACCTGTGTCAGTTTTAGTACGGTTACGCTGGTTTCAATCTACGGCAGCTATTTCTTGGCATCTTCGCGGGCCACTTCGGAATCTTAAATTGTCCTCGCCCTTGCGGGACCCGCACGACTATTCACGGGATGGCTTAAGAAAATGCGTCACTGCTTTCGTCCACAACGTAGTGCAGGAATATTAACCTGCTATCCATCGTCTACGCCTTTCGGCCTCGACTAAGGGGCCGACTAACCCTGGGCGGATTTCCCTTCCCCAGGAAACCTTAGGTTTTCGGCGAACAGGATTCTCACCTGTTTTATCGTTACTCATGCCGGCATAATCACTAACTGCCGCTCCACGACTCGTTTCCGTATCGCTTCGGCGCTGACAGTTACGCTCTTCTACCACGCATCCATAAGGATGCATCCGCAGCTTCGGTTTTATGCTTATTCCCGTTCATTATCGGCACCCGAATGCTCGATCAGTAAGCTATTACGCACTTTTTAAATGGTGGCTGCTTCTAAGCCAACATCCTGATTGTCTCAGCACTCAGACTTCCTTAGTAACTTAGCATAAATTGGGGACCTTAGCTGGCGGTCTGGGTTCTTTCCCTCTTGACCACGAACGTTATCGCCCGCGGTCTGACTCCCGAGGTAAGGTTTACGGTATTCGGAGTTTGGTAGGGGTGGGTAGGCGGGTAGCCCCCCATCCCCAATCAGTCGCTCTACCCCCGTAAACTATATAACTCGAGGCTAGCCCTAAAGCTATTTCGAAGAGAACGAGCTATCTCCAGGTTTGATTAGACTTTTTCGCGTCTACTACCTGCGACTTATTCGCCCTATTAAGACTCGCTTTCGCTACGGCTCCGCACCTTAAGTGCTTAACCTTGCCACAAACAGTAACTCGCCGGCTCATTATGCGAAAGGCACGCGGTCACCCATTATCCGAAGATCATAGGGCTCCCACAGCTGTGTAAGTGTATGGTTTCAGGTACTTTTAACTCCCTTAATAAGGGTACTTTTCATCTTTTGCTCACGCTACTTTGCACTATCGGTTGTCGAGTAGTACTTAGCCTTGGAGGGTGGACCCCCCAGCTTCACACGGAGTTTCACGAGCTCCGTGCTACTCTGGTACGCTGATAATAACGGAGAGTAAATGCTTTTGTTTACAGGACTATCACCTTCTGTGGTGGGACTTTCCAGACCCTTCAACTGGCATTACCTTTGTAACTCCTTATCAGCGCCCGCAACCCCAGGCACAAGGCCTGGTTTGGGCTAGATCCGCTTTCGCTCGCCGCTACTTACGGAGTCTCGGTTGATTTCCTTTCCTGCAGGTACTTAGATGTTTCAGTTCCCTGCGTTCGCTCTACATGGCCTATGCATTCAGCCATGAGTAACAAGGGACGGTTGCCCGCCCTTGCTGGGTTACCCCATTCGGACATTCCGGGATTAACGGATGCTAGACTCCTGCCCCGGACTTATCGCAGTCTGCCACGTCCTTCATCGCCTCTCGACACCAAGACATCCCCCATACACTCTTAGTAACTTGACCATATCAATCATAGATTGACAGGTTATTCGCCTAATGAACACTTAGCATGTTCATTTTGTTATTGAGTAGGTTTGTGTTACAAAACGCTCATTCCAAAATTGTGTAAAACACAACTTTGTCTGTAATTGTAGTTGTTTTGAGTTGATACTTTACCCAAAAACTTTTTTTGATTACAGAAATATCCACTATTCACTTGTAAAAGAGCTATATGACACCAGTCGAATCGACTGGAAATCAACTATATTTAATATGGTTGAAAAAAATGGAGACGATGAGATTCGAACTCACGACCCCCGCCTTGCAAGGGCGGTGCTCTCCCAGCTGAGCTACGTCCCCGAAATAATTGATAATCGGTTATTGACTATTGATTATTGATTATTAACAGCTTAGAAACCCTTATGCTTCCCGTCGCCTCGCACTAATAATCAATTGTCAATTGTCAATAAACAATTAAAAGTGGGCCCGGGAGGACTTGAACCTCCGACCTCACGCTTATCAGGCGTGCGCTCTAGCCAGCTGAGCTACGAGCCCGATCTGATCAGACCCATCTGCTTCGGGAACTCATAACCATTCCCACCGATACAGATCGGCTTGAGCTTCAACCATATTTTTTAATTTTCAAAAGAGCAATAAAAAATGCCGCTGCTCATAGTGTCAGCGACATTGCTGAATTCATTTAAGATTCGAGATGTTACTCTCGTCTCTCTGAGCAGTCAACCACAAAATTTTAATTTTTGTAATTTTTTCTTCAAAATATCTGAAATGAAATCTTTCTCCGACTTCTGCCGAAAACGATTCCTTTATCACACCCAACTCCCAGAAAGTACAGTCTATCAATTTCTGCCTCTTCGTCAACACCCTTTTTGGGGAAATTTAGCATCACCTGCAGGCGAGGGGAAAACGAAAAACCGGTCTGTTTGCAGTATTCCGCCAGCCAATGGGATTTTTCCATGTACGCATCCATCTGTGTCGCCTGCGGCATCAAATAAATGCTGTATAAGTCCAATTCGTCCAGTTTCTCCAGAATATCCGCAATTTCGTTGAGGTCGTCCGGCTCATCGACAACAAACTTGATCTGATAGTCATATGCCGCGATCAATTGCCGCAATACACCCAGATTGAGCCGTTCAGCAGGTCGGTCGGCGTTTTCCGGCAATGAATTTGATAGTTTAGGGCTGATACTCATCAAATCCGCCTCCAACCCCTCGATAAAGCAAATCCCCGCCGTCTCGATGGTCAAGTGATACCCCTTCTCGCGAATCGCCGCGGCCAGTCCCGAAACCCCCTCATGAACCATCGGCTCACCCCCGGTAAGCACGACATGTCGTGTCGGATGACCGTCAAGTGCCTCCAGAACCTGTTCACAGGACATCTCCCGCCCCGCTGTTTCGTCCCATGCGTATTTTGTGTCGCACCAGCAGCAGCGCAACGGACACCCCGCCAGCCGGATGAAAACACTGGGAACACCGGCCAGAGACCCCTCGCCCTGCAATGAATAGAATAGTTCGTTGACGATCATTAATTATGTCTTTCGGTTTTCAACGCCTTTGATTAAGCCCGCAATCATCCGGGCAATTTCTTCGAGGTCAGCTTTCAGATTTTGGTGTTGTTCCGGCTTTAGCAGGCCTTGCCGAACAGCTAATTCCAGCAAGGGCACACATTCCTGTATGCTGCCGCGGGCAATGATGAAGAAGTGTTTGCGGTCTGCTTTGGTAAAGCGGCCGTTGCCCTCGGCGATATTAGCTGAAATTGACAAGGCGGCTCGGTTGAGTTGGTCGGTAAGAAAATAATAGCCACGCGGAAAGTCTTTGGTTAGGGTGCAGATGTTATCGGCGAAAAGGACTGATTTTTGATAGACCTGGAGTTTTTCAAAGGCGAATGCCATGCTTTATACCCTTTTTTAGAAAGTAAAAAGGAGAAAGGAGACCGAGGAGAGCAGGAAAAAATTTCAACTTTCTACTCTCTACGCTCTCCTCTCTATTTTTTGAACATAGCTCAAAAAATCGGGGTGACAGGATTCGAACCTACGACTTCCTGGCCCCAAAGGACACCCGATGTAATTTTAAGTCTTTACCATAAAACAGGTTACGCGTATAACTTTTAACTGTACAACTTGTTACGAGTCCAATTCTGTCTAACCTTATCTTATTGTATCTGAGGTTTTTTGTCAAAAGTTATACGCAAAGTTATACGATATTTTTTTTACTTCGTTTTGACCTCGATTTCTTGTGGAAACCGCCATTCCGTACTGCCTTAACATTTAATCAATGACCGCAACGCTTCCAGAGCCGCCATCGTTGTCCAGAGCAATCCTTGGCCTGCCTGAATTGTTTTTTCGGCGATCCGAATAATCCCATTTTTCATTTTCAAGCTTTCGTTGCTATGCCAGAATCGTTTCGGGCTGAACAATCGTAACCACCTGTTCCATCAAATCTCTTCCCATTGCCATGGCGGACTCAACCAATGTGCGTCTTTCATCATCTGTGAAACTGATTCGTTTGTTGATCTTTGACTTAAGAACTGAAGTTTTGCAAAAATGCTTAAAACAGCGCAAAACAACAGCGAGACCTGCAAATTTTACATTTTGAGGTTTCGCAAAAACATTGGCTACAACCCT
>NBLM01000067.1 GCA_002084585.1 Planctomycetales bacterium 4572_13
CCATTACTATTCCCTCAAATAATAATTTCTTTCAACGCCGCCAGTAACTTATCGTTCTGCTGCGGCGTACCAATTGTAATCCGTAATTTATCCTCTAAGCCCGGCAGCGGGAAATAACGCACAAAGATATTTCTTTCTACCAACAATTCATAAACGGCTTTGGCCGATTTCTTAATGCTTGCAGCCAACACAAAATTCGTCTCACTGTTCGCTACTTCAAAACCCATTGAGCGTAATTCATCAACTAAACGACGGCGTTCGGCTTTTATTTTTTCAACATTCATTTTCAAGTGCGGCTGGTCCTGTATCGCCGCAGTTGCGGCGGCAATGGCCATCGCATCGACATTATAAGAATCTTTAACTTTCATCAGCCCGTCGATTAACTCTACATCTGAAATCCCATATCCAAATCGAATCCCCGCCAGTGAATAGCCCTTGCTCATCGAACGCAGGAGTATCACATTGTCAAAATTCGCAATCAGCCAAATTGCATCATCCTCCGCGAAATCGACATACGCCTCATCAATCAACAACACACCGGACAATTGACCCGCCAGCGTTGCGAGCTTTTCAACAGGAATAAAATCGCCGGTCGGCGCATTGGGGTTGCAGACGATGGTCATCGCCGCGTCAATCTTTGCGAGTTCGTCCAACGATCCGTTTTCGTCCCGCTCAATTTCAATCGCCTCACACCCCTGCAAATTGGCCAACACCGGATAAAGCGAATAAGTCGGCTCCGAAAATGCCACCGGACGATTGGCGTCACAAAAAGCACGAAAGCAAATTGTCAGCAGGTCGTCACCGCCGTTGGTGCAGATAATGTTTTTTGACTCGATTGATAAAACCACCGCCGCAGCCATGCGAAAACGATCGCCCATCGCCTCGGGGTATTTTTGAAGATGTTCGGCAGTCAGATTCCCAATCGCCTCCAGCACTTTCGGCGAACACGGCCAGGGGTTCTCATTGGTGTTCAGCTTGACCACATTGTCGATTTTTGGCTGAAAACCGGAAGTGTAACCTGCCATTTGCTCAATTGTTTTTCGAAAATATCCCATAGATACACCGTTACCACCTTATTTTTATCCAATTATACCGGTTATGAGGCATCGAAAAAAGAAGATTTTGAAAACTTTCCTCGCGGTATTTATGGCCCTATGAGGGCTACTTGCCGCAGTAATCGATGAGGCGACCCAGTTCGCTCCGCAGGTCTTTTCGGTGGACGATCATATCGACGAAGCCGTGTTCTTGCAGAAATTCAGATGTTTGGAAGCCCTCCGGCAGTTCGATCTTGATGGTTTGCTGAATCACCCGTGGTCCGGCAAAGCCGATCATCGCCTTGGGTTCGGCGATAATCGTATCGCCAAGCATCGCAAAGCTGGCCGCAACGCCACCGGTGGTCGGGTCGGTCAGGACACAAATATACAGACCACCCGACTCGTCATACCGCGCCAGAGCGGCACTGGTCTTGGCCATTTGCTGCAAGGCCACCAATCCCTCGTGCATCCGGGCGCCGCCGCTACAACACATCACGATAAACGGCAGCGATTCTTCAATCGCCCGATCGACAGCCAGGCAGAACTTTTCGCCGACAACCATGCCCATCGAGCCGCCGAGAAAGCTAAAATTCATCACCGCCAGCATCACGCCACGCCCACGGATAAACCCCTTGCCCGCCAGCATCGCTTCGTGCGCATTCATCTTGTCCGGATCAACTTTGATACGATCTTTGTACTGCTGCTCGCCCCACTCAAAATCCAATGGATCACTGCTGGCTAAATCCGCGCCGATCTCTTCAAACGACCCCTCATCAACCAACTGACCAACCCGCGTGGCTCCGTCAAGGCGGAAATGGTGTTCGCATTCTGTACAAACGCCGAGATTCTCGTCAATCGTTTTCTTATAGAGCATGTTCTTGCACGAAGGACAAGACAGCCACAACCCTTTCGGCATGTCCTTACGCGGCTTTAACGAAAACCCGTTCCAGTCTGCTTTTTTCTTCTTGCCCATAGTTTACACCGTCAAGGCCTGTCGCAATTCCGCGATGGCCCCTGCCCTGTCTGTTTTGCCAAAAATTGCGTTGCCGGCGACAAATGTATCCGCACCGTAATCCCGTGCAATCGCAATCGTTTCAGAACCCATACCGCCATCGACCTCAATCCGTACGGATGGGCCAACAATCTCACGAATTCGCACACACTTCTCGCAGGCATCTTCCATAAATGACTGGCCGCCAAAACCCGGCTGCACCGTCATCACCAAAACCATATCACACAGCGGAGCCACCTGTTCGATCGTCTCAACCGGTGTCTTGGGGTTCAGCGTTACACCCGCCGTTACGCCCTGATCATGCAGATATTTCACAAATTCGACCGGTTCATCTACCGTCTCAATGTGGAATGTAATATGATCCGACCCGGCCTTGATAAACGCCGGAGCGTATTTTTCGGGGTCGGTAATCATCAAATGCGTATCCAGAAACGCATCCGTGCTTTGACGAATCCAACCCACCACCGGCGGACCAAAGGTAATATTCGGCACAAAGTGCCCATCCATCACATCCAGATGAATCATCTGAATACCCGCATCAGTCATCTGGTTAATTTCAGTGGCCAAGTTCGCAAAATCCGCACTCAGAATCGACGGAGCCAACTCAAATGTCCCGATTTTTGGTAACTGCATAGTTTCGCCTTTTTGCCACAGAGAACACAGAATTCACAGAGATTTATATAAAAAACAGTTTTTCTCTGCGTTCTCTGTGGTCTCGGTGGCTGTATTATTTTATTTTTCGTCTAAGATGGCTAAGCACTTAAATTTCTTGCCTTCGAGAAACTCTAAGCTCGCGCCGCCGCCGGTGGAGATATGGCTGACCTTATCTTCCAGTCCCATATTGACAACCGCGCTGGCGCTGTCGCCGCCGCCGATGACACTGCGAGCGCCGCCGGTGGTCGCTTCGGCCACCGCCGTCGCAACCGCCTTGGTTCCCGCGGCGAACGGCTCCATCTCGAACACGCCCATCGGACCGTTCCAAACAATCGTTTTGGCATCGGCCAACTTGGACACAAACAACGCCCGCGTCTTCGGGCCAATGTCCATCCCTTGCCAACCGTCTTGGATGTCCCCTTCGACAACTTTCTGTTCTGCATCGATCTTAAAATCGTCGGCGATCACCGTATCGACCGGTAAGACAATTTCACAACCCGCATCAGCGGCCTGCTCGACCAGTGATGCCGCCGTATCAAGAAAGTCGTTCTCACATAAACTCCTGCCAATCTGTTTGCCTTGTGCCTTAAAGAAAGTGTAGGCCATCGCCCCGCCAATCAAAATCGTATCCACCTTGGTCATCATATTTTCGATCACGGCGAGCTTGTCCGACACCTTCGCGCCGCCCAAAATCGCGACAAATGGCTTCTGGGCATTTTCGACGGTTTCACCAAGGAACTTCAATTCCTTTTCGATCAGGAAACCCGACACCCGCGGCTTACCCTCCATCACACAAGGCACCGTGTACATCGAAGCGTTGTCGCGGTGAGCCGTACCAAAGGCATCACACACAAACACATCGCCCAAATCGGCAATCTGTTTGGCAAAATCATCCTTGGCCTGACGCAACTGCGCATCTTCCTTGGCGGCTTTGTCCTTAATCGTTTCGGCTTTATGAAAACGCAGATTTTCCAGCAGCATCACATCACCGGGCTTCATTGCATCGGCCTGGGCCTTAACCTCATCACCAATACAATCACCGGCCATAACGACATCCTTACCCAGCAGCTCACTGAGCCGTTTGGCAACGGGGGCCAGTGAAAACTCCGACTTCACTTCACCCTTGGGACGCCCCAGATGGCTCATCAGGATCAACGCCCCGCCGCCATCTAAGATATGCTGAATCGTCGGCATCGCCTTGGTAATGCGGCCGTCATTGGTAATCGTTTGGGTCGCATCCATCGGCACATTGAAATCGCACCGCATCAAAACGGTCTTGCCCTTTACATCAATATCCGCAACTGTTTTTTTTGCCATCGTCTTTGCTCCTGTTCTATTCAAACAAAAACCCGCACGAATGCGGGCCTTTGAATTAGTTCCTATTTGGCCCAATTGGGCGTTTACTGCAATTTACAGAGCGGCAAGCTTTGCAATAATGTCAACGGTGCGGTTTGAGTAGCCCCACTCGTTGTCATACCAACTTACAACCTTAACGGTCTTGCCCTGAACCATTGTGCAAAGCGAATCAAAAATGCTCGAATCGACACATCCAACAATATCACTGCTAACAATCGGCTCATCACAATATCGCAGAATACCCTTGAGCGGGCCTTCAGCGGCTTTTTTAACAGCAGCATTAACTTCTTCAACCGTTACTTCCTTCTCCAGATCAACCGTCAGATCCACACAGCTACCGGTAATCACCGGAACACGCAGTGCGTAACCATCGAGCTTGCCCTTCAAGGCCGGCAAAACAATCCCAACCGCCTTGGCGGCACCGGTGGTCGTCGGAATGATATTCTGAGCCGCCGCACGGGCGCGACGCAGGTCGCTGTGAATCTGGTCGCAAACATTCTGGTCATTGGTATAACCGTGAACTGTAACCATCATACCCTTTACAATGCCGAAAGCATCATTGAGCGCCTTACTCAGCGGAGCCAAACAGTTCGTGGTACAGCTTGCGTTCGATACGCTCTTGGTATCAGCCGTGATCTGGTCATCATTAACACCCAGAACCACAGTTGCGTCAATATCATCTTTCGCCGGAACGGTCAGAACAACCTTTTTAGCGCCAGCGACGATATGATCTTCATAACCACCCTTGGGGGATGATTTTTCACGGAAGATACCAGTCGCCTCAACGACAACATCGATTTTCATTTCGCCCCAAGGTAATTCCTTGGGATTGCGGACTGCGGTAACCGCTACGGATTTTCCGTCGATAATAATCGCATCGTCTTTGCCTTCAACAGTGCCTTGATAAGGACCAAAAACGGTGTCATATTTAAACAGGTGAGCCAAGCTCTTGGCCGGAGCCAGATCGTTAATCGCGACCAGTTCCATATCCTCACGCCCCATCAGAATGCGGGCGACTGCACGGCCAATACGACCGAAACCATTAATTGCAACTTTTATTGCCATGTGTGAAACTCCTTTGTTCCAAAAAACATTATTTTTTCTATTCCAGACACACCGTCGCCGTTCTTACAGAGACATCACGGAGCGGGTAGTCTATGGATGAACCCACGGATTGTCAAGAAGTTTATCAAAAATTGCTTTTCGTACCGGACTATCAAGGCCCTGTATGTCGCACACAATACTCAATATCAAGCCCTGTCAATACAGATTTCAAGGATTTGAGATGTTTTGCGGGTTATTTTGGCCTGTTCGCACATACGGACAGGCGATACCCAGATAATTTTTTCGGTATCTTTAACAACAACAGCTTGCTGTTTGGCCCCTGCCTCCAGTTGTGCATCAATCAGGAACCGCCCGATTTTCTTTTCACCGGATGCACCAATGGGCCAAAAGCGGTCGCCATTCCTACGGCCGCGAATCTCAACAGGACCGTTGATTCGCTCGGCATCGAACCATTCGACACCTGGATTTTTTGTTTTTCTGAACTCCTCGAAATCTGCTTTCGAACTTTCAAGTATTCGCGATGAAATCCGCCACGGGCCAAACCGGATTATGCCGCCAATCTCCAGCTGAACCGCCCCGTAGGGTGGGCCATGCCCACCACGCTGCTCTCGAAGGGATCTTGAAAAAACCAATCGCTCATCAGCCGCTTCGACACAAAGCCCTTTCGGCAGGGTCAACCCACCCCGCTTTTCACCAAGCAACGCTCGAATCTTATCAAAATGCTCCCGTTTATACTGCCGCAAACCCACTCCCAGCTTGACCAGGACTTCACGAACAACCTCATAAAAAGCCCAGGCAGTCGTGTCTTTCAAAATATCCTGCTCAATTATAAATTGCCCCGTCCCCCGATCAAACTCTCCTTCGGCAATAACCGTTTGAGCGATTCTTTCGGTCGCTGATTGAAATCTCTGGCTCGCCAAAGATAAACGCTCCAGCTTGTCCACAATGTCGCCGGATTCGGTCAACCCCGTAGGGTGGGCCATGCCCACCACGCTATCTTTTAACGCCGGCAGCAAGCGATGACGAATGCGATTGCGAGTAAAGCGAGTATCCCTGTTCGAGACATCCTGTCGCCACCGGATGGAATGATCCTTGCAGTATCGGATAATCTCATCGCGACGAACACCCAGCATCGGACGGATAAACTCGCTACTATCGATCTCCGATTTTGCCCAAATCCCACACAGGCCCCGAAATCCCGTCCCCCGCATCAGCCGATGGACCATCGTTTCGGCCAGATCATCCTTGTGGTGGGCCGTCGCAATGCAGCCGCAACCGTTCTGTTCCGCCATCTGTGCCAGTGTTTGCAACCGCAACACCCGCCCGGCCGTCTCAATCGAGAGTTTATGTGATTTGGCATACGCTTGGACATCAACCCTCTGTGAAATCACGGGAAGATCCAACGATTGCCCAAGTTGCTCGACAAATACCTCATCCGCATCCGATTCCGCCCCGCGAAGACAATGATTGATATGGGCAATGACAAACCCACAGGACAATTTACCCTCTTCGGCCAACCCGTGCAGAATATGAGCCATCGCCACCGAATCCGCCCCCCCGGAAACCGCCAAAAGAATCGCCGCATCCTCCTGCGTCACAGGAAACTGCGCAATCTGCCGCAAAACTTTCTCTCTCAAAACGCCCTGCATAAATAATCAATCGTCAATAAACAATACTCAATAAAAAAGGGGTCTGCTTCCTTGATGAAAACAGACCCTGAAAAATCATTTGGTTCAATTCGCTTGTTTCTAAAGTTTTTTCCGGGGCTTATTCTTCCGGAGCTATCTCAGGGGACGGCTTAGACAGTGCCGCAACCCGCTCTTTCGCAAACTCAACATTATCCGAATAACGCGACTCCTTCACAATAGCCAGTTTGTACAGCGTCAGCGCCTCGCTCCGCATCCGCAGTTTCTTATCCATCACCTTAGCCGCACGAAAACGAGCCGGATAGGTCGTTGCTTCGTTCCACTGGAACGCTCGTTGATAATAAACCGCCGCCAGCTCATAGTTCTTCAGATATTCATAAATGCGTCCGGCCTTATAAGCCGCATCGTCGATCTTGTCGCTGGTCGGATACTGCTGGATGAGTTGATTAAATAACCCAAGCGCCTGCTGCAACTTGGCCTTGTTAGTCACAATGATCATCGCACCGGATTCATTATAAAGCCCCTTGGCCTCGCCATACAAAGCGTCCGCCTCTTCGATGGAGTCGGTCGCGGCGAGGTTTTCCGGAACCCACTCCGCCGGTTGCAGATATTGATACCGCACCATCTGGTCGAATGTCTTCAGTTCCGTCTGTGCCCATTGCAACTTCGTCGCATTTCCGATGGTGCTGTAATGATCCAACAGGCCGATCAGTGCCTGGCGGTACGCATCGCGCGAGGCGGCCAGATTTTCGACGAAATCGACCTCGTTCGCACCCGGAGCCAGATAAACCCCGTCCTGCTCAACAGCCACCGGTGCTTGCGGTTCCAGCAAGTGCGCATCCCGTGATTTCGTGTTGTCGCAGCCGACCAAAAACAGCCCCGGCAATACCAAAGCGGCAATTAAACTAATCCTTGTCATGATCTTACTCCTATGTTAAAAGTCTACTCCAATTTTCACTATTTTTTCACGCAACTACTTGCTAACACAAAGTTTGGGAAGTCTTCAAACACCCAACCATTTTTCAGAGTA
>NBLM01000068.1 GCA_002084585.1 Planctomycetales bacterium 4572_13
AGTCCAGCGACCGTTGTTTGGCGTTGTAATAGGTATATTTTTCAACCGTAAAACCCGCATCACCAAAAATGCCGTGATGGTTCGGCCAGGTCGGATCGCTGACCCAGACGGTGGCGTCGGGGCTGAACTTTTTCAGAAATTGAGCGGCCACCCGCAAGGCGCCCGTACCGCCGGGGGTGTGGGCGGTCGCGGCCGGATACGCATCTGCTTTGCCAAACAGGAACGCCCGCACCACCTCGCCATAAGCCGGATCGCCGCCGATCGGCAGGTAGCTCTTGGTGGTTTCGGTTTCCAGCAGCATTCGTTCGGCCCTGTGGACCGAGTTCATCACCGGTGTAACGCCCGTTTCGTCTTTATACACGCCGACGCCGAGGTTGACCTTGGCCGGATTAGGGTCGTCATTAAACGCCTCTGTCAGCCCAAGGATCGGATCCGCCGGGGCCATTTCAAGCTTTTCAAACATCATTCATTCTCCAAAACGGTCATTTTTTTCTCGTCCACATTATTTTTCCGCTGCTTCTGTGCTTCGGGAGGATTATACACAGATGCCCCGATTTTGCAAGCCGCCGTATGCGATCCGGCGTCATTGGCTCAAAGGCCGCGAATGGTGTTTGAGGAACGCGGTAATTTCGGGCTTGTTTTTTTCACTTTGCGCCACGGCAAGCGTAAACTCGACGAGGGTAGGATTGTCGGCGGTCAGCTTGATGTCGTTCATGCCCAAAAAGATAATGGCCGCCGCCGATCCCGTTCGCTTGTTTCCATCGACAAACGGATGGTTCATCACAATGTGAAATAAATAGGCGGCGGCCATTTCATAAATGTCCTTATGGGCGTACTCACCAAAAAAAGCCGCTTGCGGCATGGCCAAAGCTGACAATAATAATCCTTCGTCGCGAACGCCTCCGCTGCCGCCATGAACTTCGATCTGTCGCTGGTGGATATCTATCACATTGTTGAGCATTAAAAAGTCGATGCACATCATTGGGCCAGCTTCTTGAAGGCCTCGTCATATTGGACAAAGGTTTCGTCCATAACTTTTTGGAATTTTTCCTGTTTGGCTGTGTCCGCAGGTCGAATCTGAAGGCATTTACCATCGGTGGAAATTTCCAGCTGGGTGTCGGGCTGGATATGCAGCAGGTCCATAATCGGCTTATCGATGACCAGTGCATAGCTGTTTCCGTGTTTTGTCAGGGTTTTTACCATATTAAAGACTCCAAAGCATCCATTATTACAGCATTGTACATACATTGTACTAACGCCAAAGCGTTTTGTCAAGGAAATTGCTGTTTTTTGGCATTAAAATCCTGCATTCGTTTGTTGGCGGAACACAGGCATCTTGCCTGTGCCGGGGGCGGTTGGGGCCTATGGGTACGAGCAAGGCGTTTGTAGCGGCCAACTTGTTACTGTCGCGCAGGGCGCAGGCAAGATGCCCGCGTTCGTTTCTTTGTAAAATGCGACTTGATATTGCCAACATTAAAGCCGATTTTGCCAATAGTTAACTTGATATTGATGATAGTGAAGCCAATTCTTGTAATAATCGACTTAATATCGTCGATATTCAATCCACTTCTGACAATATGCGACTTGATATTGCCAATACTTAACCCATTCCTGGCAATATCAAACAGACACAACCATCATTATCCATAAAAAAAGGCCCTTCCATGCTGGAAGGGCCTTAGGAATAACAATAAGCATTTATCTGTTTTAGTTCACCGCATCATCATTAACGAGAACTGAATCGTCGTCATGTTCCGGCACAAGACCATCTCGACCCCGAAGGACTCCGCCTCGCCGGCAAACAGGACATTCTGACCCTCCCTGCCGTGCGATTCGGCATTAGCGGCCAGGACTTCGTTTTTGTCAGCACCGTCAATCCAATTAAATGGGTGCGCGGCACTGGCTGAGTAGTTATCCTTGTCAATGTCACCTGTTGCACGATTTGTCAAACCATCCTCAAAGAAAGGACTCTTATCGGCCATCATCGCCATCGAAGCGCCACTGGTTCCGGTGGCGGCACGGGTAACGAGCTGATTAGCAAGATTTGTACCGGCATACGGCCTTTGATAGGAATAACTGACACATTTTATAGGGCCTTCGTCAGTCGTACCTCCGGGGCCGAAGTCCCACAACTCAACAAGTTCCAAACCGGGGTCATTTTCGCCAGAGAACTCTTTCTCGTCGCCGGAGGGGCATTTGAACGACTTGGTACTGACATCGGCCTCTCTGACCAGCAAAAACAAACTGGCTCCGACGGTTATATTTCCAACATCCGTTTTCCAGTTCTTGCCCTCGTTGTCCCAATCATCAGTGTTGTCTGCCCAAGTATGAGCCTTGCCTGCGCCCTGTACGGCGTACTCGTCGTCGTAGTCGTTGGCATAGACCATTTGGGCGGTTCCCATGCCTTTGAGGTTGGTCGCGCAGACCACACGCATCGCGATCTTCTTGACCTTGCCCAGTGCCGGCATCAGGATCGCCAGCAGCATCGCGATGATCGAGATGACCACCAGCAGTTCAATTAGTGTAAACCCTTTTTTTCTCATTCTCTAATTCTCCTTTCGGGTAAGATTTCATTACCTCCGGCTCAAGTACGAAACATCATAAGTGCCGTTTTTGCCCCAACGAGAGGCATTTTTGAACTTTGTAAATCTTACCGGACAAAATAGTCATTCATCCGGAGGCAATCGCGTTAATCAATCTTTTTTGCCGAACTTAAACACCGGTTATCGGCAAAAGAGACCCGTTGAGATGAAAAAAAGGCAGGATTCACAGGAAAATGAGGGACTAAACTATATATATAATTGCTTCAAAAAATAAAACCAACGAACGCTGTGATCCCTATTCAATTTTTTCTGTCCATCTCCACTTCATAAAGTGTACCACCGTCCAATAATAATGTCAAGGAAAATCGGATTATTTTCCGGTTGTTTTTTTACCGTGGAGAGGTGAGTTTCACAAAAACGACAAAATAATATTGGAATTACGCCCTACCGCCTGTTATTTTGGGTAAGGCGTTTCAATGGAACACAGGCATCCTGCCTGTGCAGCATTAGAGGTATCTGTCGCGCAGCGCAGGCAAGATGCCTGCGTTCCCTTATGCCAACGATTGCAAAACTTTGGAAGGATCTTATGGAAAATCTCAGAAAAAAACTTCAACTTATTAACCAGTCGCAGGTTATAGATTTCATGGCCGAGCTTTCACCCGACCGGAAGGCCTCACTTTTGCGGCAGATTGAGGGCCTGGACTTTCAGAAAATCCCCGAATGGGTCGAAAAATATGTCAAAAATGAGGATTGTGTCAAGATCCCCGACCATTTTGACCCCGCTCCGTCCTACCCGGCCCGCCCAAACACCGCTGAACAGGCCAAAAAATATGCCGAGGCGGTCAAAATTGGCGAAGCCGTCATCTCCGGCGGCCGGGCGGCCGGATTTGTCGTCGCCGGCGGACAGGGAACACGGCTGGGCTTTGACGGGCCCAAGGGCAATTATCCGATCTCACCGGTTGAGAATAAGACGCTTTTTCGGATTTTCGCCGAGAATCTGCTCGCCGTGGGTAAAAAGTATAACACGACCCTCCCGTTCTACATTATGACCAGCCCGCTGAATGATGACGCGACGGTCGCGATATTCCAGGCGGCCAATTATTACGGCTTGGGTAAAGAGAATGTCTTCATCTTCCAGCAGGGGACGCTGCCCAATTTTGATTTTGACGGTAACATCCTGCTCTCTGAAAAGGACCAAATTGCCTCCAGTCCCGATGGCCACGGCGGCAGTCTCCTGGCCTTATATAACAGCGGGGCGGTGGCTGATATGAAGAAACGCGGCGTCGAAGTCCTGAGCTACTGGCAGGTCGATAATCCGCTCATCAACGCGATTGACCCGCTGTTCATCGGCCTGCATGTCGCCGACAAAGCGGAGATGAGTTCCAAGGCCCTGCTCAAGGCCGGGCCGATGGAAAAGGTCGGCAATTTTTGTGCGGTTGATGGCAAGGTAACGGTGATTGAGTATAGCGACTTGCCGGACGCGGCGGCGCATCGAAAGAATGATGATGGTTCGCTGGCGTTTGAGTTGGGCTCGATCGGGATTCATCTGATCGATGTTTCGTTTATCGAAAAGCTGAATAACGGCGGCGATTTTGCGTTGCCGCTGCACCGCGCGGTCAAGAAGATTCCGCATATGGATAAAAACGGCCGTCGGATCCAGCCGGAAGTTCCCAACGGCGTTAAGCTCGAGACCTTTGTCTTTGACGCGATTCCGTTGGCGGATCGGTCGGTGATTTTGCAGACGCTGCGAGCCGAGGAATTTGCCCCGGTCAAGAATGCTGCCGGCACCGACAGTGCCGAGGTAACCCGGCAGATGATGACCGCCCGTGCCGCGGCCTGGCTGGAAGCCGCCGGAGCCCAAGTCCCCCGAAAGCCCGATGGTACGCCGGACTGCGCATTGGAGATCGCCCCGAGTTTCGCCCTGACAGCAGACGATTTAAAAGCCAGGTTCAACCAAATCCCCAAAATTAAATCGGGTGATGAGCTGTACTTGGGCTGACTTTTTGAAGCCACTGCCACTGTTTACATGATCCAATCCTCGCACCACAGAATCGAAGGGTCCCCGAGACAATAGCCGGCCGGTAGTGGGTGGCACGGTCAAGCTGTGCTTGGCCGTGTTGGGCTCGATTATGTCTCCGGCCCCGCAACTCACCGGGAACAAAACAGCGATTAAGCTGTCCCATCAAGATTGTCTTAAAACCAAACCACAGAGCCGAAGGTTCGTCATGCAATAAAGTGAGACGAAAAAACTTGACATTTCCTTATCGAATGTCTACAATGACTCCATTGCGTATCCGTAATCACCGCTTGGAGGAGATCGCGGAGGAGAAAGGAAGCCAGAGACCGAGGGCCAAAACTGGAGAAAGAAGAAAAAACGAATCCAATTCAATCTATTCGAATTTTTTCTGTGACGAAATGTGATAGTCGGTGTCTATTTAGGATAGAGCCGGTTATTGGCCGAATTTCGACATAATTTAACGATCAAACTTTTATGAAGGGATGGGACGATGGTAAAAAAGGAAAATCTTAGCGTGATGGCTGTGGTGTTTATGGTATTCTTGACGGGGGTTAATGTGTGGGCTTTTGAGATTGTTGAGCCCGGTTATGATGTAGAAGTATTTTCAGTTTATTCAAACGGAGGTGTTCAGGGATTAGCATTTGATCATGAAGGTAATCTTTACGCATCACATAGAAGCAATAAATGCATATGGAAAATAACTCCCGACGGTAATGCCAGCGAATTTGTTTCGGGTTTCGATGTTCGAGGGCTTGTTTTTGGCGGCGGGACAGCTTTTGGAAATTATCTTTATACGCCCGATGGGCAGATATATAACTCTAAAATTCGTAAAATATCCCTTGCTGGAAGTGTTGCGAACTTTGCCTCTTTTAATCCGCCTAAACATAACCCAAGCCCTATTGCCATTGATACGACTGGTAATTATGGTGGAAATATGTTCAGTGCTACAAGCGGACAGGACAGAACTTATCAGGTTAATCCGTCCGGGGCCGTTAGTTTGTTCGCAGATTTCCCGGGATGGCGTGATGGTGGCGGGCCGTCTGATATTATTTTTGATAATACCGGCAACTACGATAATTCAATGATCATGACAACCGGCTTTACAAATTCGAGCGGCAACGAATATATGAGCGGTCTATGGAAAATCGATCCCTCAGGACATGCGATGAGACTTATACCGGAAACGATGTATCCCGCATATATGGACATTGATGAATATGGTGATTTTGAGGGCAAGCTTTATGTAACAACTAAACATGTTGCGAATGGACCCATGCTGGAAATACGGTCGGTCGAGCCGGATGGGAGTCACCATTTGTTCGCAACAACTGACGCGAGTTTTAGAGATATCATTTTCTCAAGCGATGGTGTGATGTATGTTTCTGAAGATGGAAACGGACAGACAACCATTTATAAAGTTTATCCTATCAAGAGGAACTTAATAGGCCTTGAGATAGAGGGGCTGGATGCAGTGGCTGAAAACTCCAGCACTAACTATAAAGCCATAGCGTATTATGATACGGGCAACTCCAAAGATGTAACAGCTTCGGCGGATTGGTCGGTTGAGCCGAACACCCATTGCAATATAGCGGCGGGGCTGCTCTTGACCGAAAGGATTGATCTGCCCACCGATGTTGCCATTACCGCTCAATACAGCGAAAGCGATATTAATAAGATTGCTGAACAGAATGTGTCAATCCTCGCAATCTGCCCAAGCGGCAGTGCGTTGGAGTTTGATGGTGTGGATGATTATATAGACTGCGGAAACGATAGAAGTTTGGATGTAACAGAACTAACATGGTCATTATGGATTAAGCGAGCTGAAACAACATATTCTAATGAAAGAGCTTTGATTTCCAATACTGGCCCGAAAACCGGCCCTGCAGAAGCAGAAGGGACATATGCTTTGCAGATAGATGAGGGCGGTCAATATCAAGACAAAATACAGTTTGTAAGGCATAAGATGCCTGTAGAACAATGCCCACTTTCCAATACAGCTATAAAAGATACTAATTGGCATCACATAGCAGTAACCAGATATATGGCTGGTGATGTAATAATCTATATTGACGGATATGAAGATGCAACGGGTTACCTTCCGGAAAGAACTGCTTATGGCCAAACATACATTGGTACAGGTCATATGAGTTATTCAAACTTCAAAGGTTCTATCGATGAAGTTGTGATTTACAACCGAGCTTTGCCTGCTGAGGAGATTCAAACGCTGATGCATAGTCGGCCGGATATTGATGACCCAAATATTGTTGGATATTGGGGTTTTGATGAGGGCGAGGGTCAGGTTGCGGGTGATTCTTCTGTTTACGGCAATGACGGACAGTTGGGTTCAACACCGGATGCCGACAGCAGCGACCCCGTTTGGGTTGAGTCCGATGCGCCGGTCGGGATTTGCAGCTTAGAGGGCATTGTCGAGCGGAATCTTTCGGATGTGTGGAACACCAAGGTCAGCATCTTAGAGCAGCTGTATGAGGCGATGGCCCAAGAACAGGCGCTGGTGGACTATATGGATGAAAAGTTCGCGGATCGAGACTTTGGAGACACGAGCAAAGGCGATGTCGCCAAAGCCAAGCAAAAGATTCATTCTGCGATCCAGACCGAAGAGCAGGCCCAAACCGCTGTTAACCAGAGTCTTGATAAACTTGACGATGCGATGAAAACTTTAGGTATCGAGTAGAACACCGATGGCGAATTTGCGGAGTAAATTCGACTTGATTGATACCACAGCCGCAAGGGCTGCCTTCCCTTGCGGATTTTTTTATCTACTTTTCAAAGTGTGAAAGATTGTTGGCAGTCCAAAAACACAAATCCGTTCCCTTTACAACAGTCGCCCAAATGCTTACAATGGCCTCGTCGGGAAATAAAATTTCTTAAAATACAGAGAGGTTTTCAGATGGCTGAGAAGATAGAACTGGATACGGCAAAAAAGTTTGACAACTTCTGGCTGATAGCGGGGATTTTAGTGATTCTGCTGGGTGTTACTTTGGCTCGTGATATAACAAGGCCCTTTACCGGCTTGCATAGTTGGGCACAGGCCAGCGGAGCATGGGCGGCAAGGTCGCATGCAAAATACGGATTGGGATATACCAAAGGTGTCAGCACATTTGCTGTCGGTCAGCCGCCAACGGAAACGCCTAAGAGATACTGGGACCATCCTCAGCTTGCCGGATTGCTTAGCGGGTTGGCGATGAAGATTTTCGGTATCAATGAATGGTCTTCGCGGCTGATGGGACTGTTTATTAATGTGTCCGCTTTTTTGTTGTTTTTGAAAATCCTGCGGGGGCTCGTTGACGATTTGGAGGCCTTGCTTGCGGGGCTGATTTTGGCCCTGCTTCCTCTGACAGGCTATTTTGGCATAGGCGGGTGGATTATGTTAACGGTTATGGGTGGCCTATGGAGCTATCTGGTCCTGGTTGGTGGTTTGCGGGATGGGCCGGAGCCAAAAACGCGGCATAAAATCATATTGGCTCTCTGTTTGTTCGTAAGCTTGCAGCTTAGCTGGTTGGGCTTTTTCTATGCCTTTGCCATTGGCAGTCATTATGTGGGGAGATGTATTTTTCGTAAAAAAAGACCCGATTGGCCGTTACTTTGTATTTTGTTTTTCGCACCGGTTTCGAGTATGTTGCTGACCTTTACAATTATGGCCGGCGGGTACGACTGGGATGTGAACAAAATCGTTGAGCTTTACAAATGGCGATCGGCCAAAGGCGAGATGCAGCAGATGCAGGGATTCGATTGGAACGCGTGGTTCAGCAAATTGTGGCAATTTTGCGTAGAAGATTTCACCACATCGATTTTGGTTTTGAGTGGTGTCTATCTGACATTTGGCCAGTTGTTTGTCTTTATGCAAACGGATAAAAATCCCGAAACCGGCAGTCGATTGAGGCAATTCCCTCAACCGTGGCTTTTTATCTTTCCGGCGATCCTGTTTTTGCTGGTCTTTAAGGGGTTGGTTTGGAAACACCAATACTGGTTAAGGCCGCTGACGTTTCCGCTGGCGATTGCCGGTGCGATGGCGATATTGATGGTGGGTGATTTGATTAAAAAGTTCAATAAAAAGGCCTCGATTGCTGCGATGACGGCGATGATTATCCTGATTGCGGGGTATTGTGTTACGGGGACGAACTATTTCCACTCGATTCGCTGGCAGCCGCAGGCCAAGATAAATATGTTCAAAAAGCTCAATGCCGCGATTCCATCAGACAAGAGATTGCTGAGTTTTGAAGATTTTATCGTTAACCAACACAAATCCAAAGGCGGTTTTATCAGACCGGAGATTGCCTGGTATCTCGACAGAGAGATTGATATCGCCCGAAGTTTGGAGGAAATAAAGCAAAAGGCAAAGACTGGAATGTACCCGTGCTATCTTCTCCCTCTGTCGTATTATGACCAAAAGACAACACAGTATCTCAATCAGTTAAGTAATCAGCTCAGGGGTACTTATAAGTTTGAATATGTTGCTGGTGCCACCGGTGAACAATCAAAGGACGGAAAATTCCTCAAAGCCGGAATGAATCCGTATATGATATTTGATCTGAACAGTAAAGTTCAGTAGATTTTGGTTGATAGAGTCCAGTGTTCGGATATAATAGATGCTATATAGAAAGAGATGGGGGCGAGGAACGATTTCCCCCTTTTTGCCCGAGTGTGTGGTTGTGTGCGGTTTTTTTAACCTTTTGGAGAGGAAAGTAAAGATGAACGAGATTAACTTATCGAGATTAACTTATGTGGTAGCGGTGTGTCTGTTTGTTATGAACAGTTCTTACGGTGTCAATCTGGCAACAAATGCCGGGTTTGAAACCAGCGAAACAACAGGCGGCGGTTGGCCGAGCAACTACGGCGACTGGAACGGC